>PLYB01000048.1 GCA_003151655.1 Gallionellaceae bacterium
GCGGGGGCTGATCGACCGCCCATGCGAATATCCTGCACGGGCGACATAAACACCTGTGCTCCGGCGACTGAGCTCAGTTTGCGTCTAAGCCGGGCAATCACCGCGATTGAGTCCGGACGCAGATTATAAGGAACGAGACTGACAAACAGAAATCCGCCGTTGGTGCCACCTCCGCCGGTAAATGCCACTACGTTTTGTATGGCGGGATCCTGTTTAACTATCCCGACAATCTGTGTAAGCTTTTGCGACATGGCCTGAAACGAAATCGCCTGATCTGCCTGAATACTGCCCGTCATTAATCCGGTATCCTGAGTCGGAAAAAATCCCTTCGGCACGATCTGGTACAAATAGACATTCAATACAATAGTGCTGAAGAATATTGTCATCATCACACGATGATGGTTGAGAGCCCAAGTCAGGCTGCGATCATAACCGTGCAACAACTTGGCAAAAGCCCGTTCTCCAAATGCGGCGAATCTTCCCGGCGCTTTTTCGCTACGCTGCTTAATCAAGCGCGAAGCCAACATAGGGGTGAGGGTTAGCGATACCAGCAATGAGATAAATATGGCAATGGAAAGTGTCGCCGCGAATTCGCGAAACAGCCGACCAATGATTCCTCCCATGAGTAAGACCGGCAAAAATACCGCCACCAGTGACAAGCTCATGGATAAAACAGTAAATCCGACTTCTCGAGCTCCGCGCAGCGCTGCCTGCTTTGGCGGCATGCCACTTTCAACATGGCGCATGATATTTTCCAAAACCACCACGGCATCATCGACCACAAACCCAGTGGCAACGATCAAAGCCATTAGCGACAGATTATCCAAACTGTAATCCAGCAAGTACATGGCAGCAAAAGTGCCGACCAGCGATATGGGAACAGCAATGGCCGGAATAAGTGTGGCGCGCCAGTCACGCAGAAATACGAAAACTACCAGCGCCACCAGCATTACGGACAGTATCAGCGTATTTTCAGAATCATGGAGAGATGCGCGGATGGTCGTGGTGCGGTCAACCATGACCCCGACATTTATCGCGGCCGGAATCGAGGCTTCCAGCGCGGGCAGCTCGGCCTTGATCGCATCCACCGTTGCGATAATGTTAGCTCCCGGCTGGCGCGAAATGATTAACATGACTGAAAGCTCACCGTTAGCCATCCCCATATTACGGATATTTTGTGAGCCGTGGCTGACATGTCCTATCTGATTTAGCCTTACCGGAACACCGCCTATGTAGGCCACTATCAGATTAGTATATTGTTCGGGGGTGGTAAGCTGGTCATTGGCCTGAATCTGCCAGCGATGCTGTGCATCTTCAACCGCCCCTTTGGGAGCATTGATGTTTCCTGTGGCGATAGACTGACGCACCTGTTCCAGACTCAGCCCCATATTGTTGAGCTGGTTTAAATCAAGATCAACCCGTACTGATGGCAGCGCGCCTCCCCCCACAGTAACTTGACCGACCCCGGGAAGCTGGGAAATTTTTTGTGCCAAGATGGTTGATGCCGCATCGTATAGCTGGCTACGAGACAAGGTTTTCGACGTAAGCGCCAAAACCATGACTGGCGCATCGGCAGGGTTTACTTTTCGATAAGTCGGATTTCCGGTCATGCCGGTAGGCAACAAAGATTGCGCAGCATTAATAGCTGCTTGAACTTCGCGCGCCGCATCATTGATATTCTTGGATAAATCAAACTGGATGGTGACGTTAGTCGAGCCGATCGAGCTCATCGAAGTCATTTCCGATATTCCCGCTATCCGGCCAAGCGCACGCTCCAGCGGGGTTGCCACGGTCGCCGCCATCACATCCGGGCTGGCACCCGGCAATGAAGCCTGCACATTGATGGTGGGAAAATCTACTTGTGGCAGCGGAGATACCGGCAACAACTTAAAAGCAATCGCCCCCGCCAGCAAGATGGCTACCGCCAGCAGAGTTGTTCCGACTGGGCGTCGGATAAATATAGCGGAAAAGTTCACCCTGCTTTTCCCTGCTTGGTGTCATCACGAGTAAAGCGCTTTCTCCAAAACGTGGCCAAGCGATCAAACGCGAGATAAATCACCGGAGTGGTAAACAACGTGAGCAGTTGCGAAAGCAGTAGTCCTCCAACCAGTGTAATACCCAAAGGCTGACGCAACTCAGCGCCCATTCCTCCGCCCACGATTAACGGTATCGCGCCAAACAGGGCGGCAAACGTGGTCATCAGAATCGGCCTGAGCCGCAATTGGGCAGCTTGCAAAATTGCGTCCTCAGGTGATAAGCCCTGATTGCGCTGAGCATCCAGGGCAAAGTCCACCATCATGATGGCATTTTTCTGCACGATGCCGATCAGCAGAATAATGCCGATAATGGCAATTACCGTCAGACTATTGCCGGATATTATCAATGCCAGCAATGCGCCGATACCTGCCGATGGCAAAGTTGAAAGTATCGTAACCGGGTGCACAAAGCTTTCATACAGCACGCCAAGCACGATATACATTGTTGCCACTGCCGCTAATAATAGCCAAAGCTGATTTGACAGCGCCGCTTCAAAAGCGGCTGCCGCGCCCTGCATCTTCAATTGTATTTCAGCAGGCATATTTAATTGAACCTGCGCATCATGTATTGCCTGCACGGCCTCACCGATAGACACGCCTGGAGCCAAGTCGTAAGAAATCATGGTTGCCGGAAATTGGCCGAGGTGATCAATTTCAAGTGCCCCGGTTTTTTCTACAATGCGTGCTATCTGTGCAAGGGGTACGGCTGTCCCGCTAGTGGATGGCAGATAAATGCTGTTGAACCCGTCCAGCCCTTGCCTATCTCCAGGCTCTAACTGAAGCACGACACGGTATTGCGCTGACTGGGTAAAAATTGTGGAAATTAATCGCTGGCCGAAAGCACTGTATAAAGCACCGTCAATTGAAGCAACGGTGATGCCGAGTCTTGATGCAGCATCGCGGTCAATTTCTACAAATGCCTGTAACCCGTCATTCTGCAAGCTACTGGTTAGACCGGTGAATTGCGGTTGCTGGTGCAATTTATCGAGTAAGGCGTTCGTCCAGGTCGTCAAGTCGTCCGCATTGACGGCAGTAATACTAAATTGGTACGGGCTGCGACTTACCAGATCGTCAATTGTTAAGTCTTGTACCGGTTGCATGTACATCTCAATGCCGGAAACTTGAGCCGAAAGTTGCTGCAATCGCCTCATCACTGTATTCACACGATCCCCGCGTTCTTCCAGCGATTTGAGACTGATTAGAATTCGGCCATTATTCAAGGTGGTGTTGCTACCATCCACCCCGATAAACGACGACACACTTTGCACGGCAGTATCCTTAAGCAAAGAATCAACCAACGCTTGCTGCCTATTATTCATTTCTTGAAACGAAGTACTCTGTGGCGCGACGGTAATGGCACGAATCAGCCCCGTATCTTCAACCGGGAAAAATCCCTTTGGAATAAATATATAAAGCATTGCTGTCAGTAGCAGTGTAGCAACTGCAAGCCAGAGAGTCTTCTTCTGATGGCGCAACACAAAGCGCAGCGAATTGCCGTAGCCTCTGATCAAATTGTCGAACTGTCGTTGGCTCCAACGCATGAAACGGCTTTGCTGATCTTCTCTCATCTGGGTAAGAAGACGTGCACTGAGCATCGGAGTAAAGCTCAGAGAGACGACTGCGGAAATCAAGATCGCTACCGCCAGGGTGATGGCGAATTCTCTAAACAGTCTCCCAACCACGTCACCCATAAAGAGCAATGGAATCAAAACGGCAATCAGCGAAAAGGTCAGCGAAATGATGGTGAAGCCAATCTGTTTTGCCCCCTTTAGTGCGGCTTGCAACGGAGGCTCGCCCATTTCAATATAACGGGCGATGTTTTCAATCATCACGA
>PLYB01000300.1 GCA_003151655.1 Gallionellaceae bacterium
TGCGTCGCGGCATGAGCCGAAAAAGCTGGGCCGAGGACTTGAGCCAGGCTTACGATGCGTTGTGCCTGCAAGTGGCGGCAGGAAAATCGGCCTTTATCAATCCCTACGCTGCCACCAGTCCGGCAGAATTCTTTGCGGTGGTGAGCGAGTATTATTTTACAGCGCCAGATGTTTTGAAAAACTGCTGTCCTAGTGTCCATAGGCAACTGACGCTATTTTACCAACAGCCTGTACTGCGCTGAGCGAAAATCACCAAGGGAAACGCAGTGGTATCTCCCCTGAAATGGCTCTCCGCTTGGGGGCATTGTTGGGCAATGGAGCTCACTATGGGTGGGCATGCAAACAAAATATGACCTGTGGCAAGCGGAAGCCAAACTGCACGATGTGCTGCAACGAATGCAGCGCATTACAGAAGCTTGATGTCTTCGTATTCTAATACCGAGTATAGCGCCTGACTGTCTTGTTCAAGTCACTGGTTCTGCGATAGTGGACAGCCACCTGTAGGTTACTTCCCCTTCGTTTAGAGATGCCCTCCATGCGGCCTGTGCGCTCGCCGTCGAATCTGACGTTTTTGTATCTGCAGATCACCGACAACTCGCCGCAGCCAGAAGGGCGGATATTAAGGTTGTTGATGTGCCGCGATTCATTTATCGCTTACCACATTTTTACAAAAAATACACCTATCTGCGTTGATAGGTTTCTAAGCTGTAAATTTCATGTATGTTTTACTAAATGAACTTGCGTTAAGACAATCAGGGAGTCCGTCGTGCAATGCTTCGATCAGCTCGGTACAGGGCGGGCGAAGAGTAATGGGGCATCGACGGAAATGATTAGAAGTAGGGTAGTGGAGGGGATTTTTCTTCCCCGTTAAAAAATGGATTTCCGCGTTGACGGGAACCAGAGCCAACAGTAGTTCTTGTTTCAAAGGGGCGTCACATGTCATCTGCTTCATATCACTGATTCCAGAAACCGAAAAAAGAGAGAGTCCCTGTTCCTGCAGTTATCAAAGTCTAATGCTGGAAAAAAGTTAAAATCACATTTTAAGGGGGGAAGGGATATGAATAAGGCAGTGCTACGGGCTTTGTTTGCGGTGTTCGCAGTGATTATTTCATTAAATGTAGAGGCAGCAAAAGAGCCGGATGCCCCCTCCATTGGCACCGCTTCCGCCGGCGATGCACAAGCAACGGTAACTTTCACCGCCCCAGCCTCGAATGGCGGCTCGACCATCACCGGCTATACCGTGATCTCATCACCTGCGGATGGTGTGGACAGCAACGTAGGCACTAGCAGCCTAAGCCATGTAATCACCGGGCTAAAAAACGGCACGCCCTATACCTTCTACCGTTACAGCGATTAATAAAATAGGATCAAGCGGCGCTTCAGCTGCTTCGAATAGCATAACACCAGTAGCTGCAGTAGCGCCTGGTGCCCCGACCATTGGCACAGCTTCCGGTGGCAATGCACAAGCAACGGTAACTTTCACTGCCCCGTCTTGGGATGGAGGCTCGGACATTACCGGCTATACCGTGATTTCATTACCTGCAGATGGCGTGGATAGCAACGCTGGCATTAACACCCTAAGCCATGTAATCACTGGGCTAAAAAATGGTACACCCTATACCTTCACCGTTATAGCGATCAATAAAATAGGAACGAGTCCAGCTTCTGCGCCATCAAATATCATAACTCCTGCGACGGTGCCGGGTGCTCCGATCATTGGCATCGCCGCTGGAGGTGATGCTCAGGCTCAGGTGACCTTCACTGCACCTGCATCCAATGGCGGTGCCGAGATCACTAGCTATACAGCTACTTCCAAACCCGGTGGCAAATCTGGAGACTGTACGGCATCGCCTTGCACTGTTAAAGAATTGTCAAACAAAGTTGCTTACACCTTCACCGTGGTGGCGACCAATAAGGTAGGCAATAGTGCGTTTACTTCGGCTGTATCAAATAGCATAACTCCCGAACCTGCCAAACTTGCTGTACCAAGCACGGAAGGCGACATCACCAATGACTATATAACTTTCGAATCAAAAACTGGAAAAATATTTTGTATACATGATCCAGCAGAAGGAGATAAACCTCTAAAATGTGAGATTCCCATACTTTACGCTGATGAAAATACTGAAATCGAGATCCGAAAGCAAGATACAAATTCAGGAATAGACCTAGTTGCGGTTACTCTCATTAACACAAAATGTAATGACGAATTAAGATGCATAACAAAAAATGATGGTAATCTTTATACAGTATCCGAGAGTCAGATGTTGAATTTCCTTCACGAGCGAGATGGTTTTGCGTGGGGGATGTTAACTGTGCCCTACAAATATTATCCTAGCATTGGTCAGATCACTTCTCAAGCTTCGGTTGGCGCTTTTATGGGATACACATGGGATTGGGATCGATTTGCAATTACCCCCCTTGCTTCAGTCGGTTTTGCGCCATTGACCATACAGAATACTCAAGGCAGTACAGCGACCACGAATGATGTTACTGCATATCATTGGGCGATCGGCGCACTTTTTACGGCAAAGAAAAGGACTGGATTCCAAGCAGGCATTGTTTTTGGAATGGATGTGGTTTCATCAGCGACACCATACCTGTTCAACAAAGTGCCTTGGGTAGCATTGGCTCTTGGCTACTCATTTCAATAGCAACTATGAAAGTTAGATTGGCAGAACAAAGGGGGACAGGCCACGGTTTAGAAGCCGAATAAACCGTGGTCTGTCCTCAGTTTACGGTCACGTATCTTTGCGCCTGTTCGCATTAGCACGTGTTATCACTTGCTATGGAATTGAAAAAAATGGGAGCAGACCACCGTTTCCAAAAAACCGAATAAACCGTGGTGTGTCCTCAGTATTCCCCTGTTGCAGGTAGATTGTGATGGGATAATAATGATTAACTACTTCATAATCCCAACTGCTTCGATATAGTAAAGGAATGAAAAAGTGCAAGAAATTCCAAAAGGTTTAATAGGTGCTGGTAAACACATTTCTAAAATAGTCTCATTCCAGTTAAATCAAACTATAGCTGATATTAATAACAACGAAAAAAGTATTTTATTTATGAGGGCTGCAGCCCTGCGCGACATATTTCCTGTCTCAAAACATGAATCCGATTTTGAAGAAATACTAAGCGAAATTTGCAGGAAAGCGCCTAGAACAACAAGGGAAAACTTTGGGCTTCTTAAACAAGCATTTGGGAATTCAATTAGCGATGTTATATCCGCAATAGAAGGGATTGCTAGATTTATTGGCTTGGCTTGTTTAGAAAGCTATTTGATATCAACAGAAGATGCGATATACGGATCAAAACTGAAACTGGCTTCACTTGAATTGGGACTAGATACTAATCTGCCCGATTCGCAACTGTTGTCTGTTATATATACCCATAAAGGCCTACTTCCAGGCTTAATCTTAGATAGATTTGAAGAAAGCGTAAGCGGTGGAATTAGTAAAATTAATGAAGTCTCAAATGATATCGATACAACAGTTTCTAACTGGGAGAACAGACTCAAACAATCGGAAACATCGTGCCAAGATATCCAGAATAAAATTGATAAATACATTGAGGCACTGAAAAAATATAGCGAGGAATTTGCATTTTTAGGGTTATTTAAAGCATTTGAGGGTTTTTTTAAAAGGAAGAAATCTGAAAATCGAGCATGGGGAGCAATGGCAGTTATCATTGCTTGCGCCATGTTTTTAATTGTTGTTTTTGGACACCAAATTGCCGATAAAATTGAAGATAAAATTGCAGTGCCAATTGAGCAAGTCATTACTATTTCATCAAAGCTAACAGATAGTAAGTCAGTCGTGTCTGAAAAAAAAGAAGTATCACCTAAGGTCGAATCACAAACTTTAAATGAAGAGAAATTTAATTGGGCATCAATATCTAAGCTATTGCCAATTATGGGCATTGAAATCTTGTTGCTCTATTTCTTCAGGATTTCATTGACCCATTTTAATTCGACTAAAGCGCAGATGTTGCAGCTTGAAGTGAGAATGTCGGTTTGTCAGTTTATTCAAGATTATGTTAGCTTTGTAAAGGAAAATAAAGATGTAGATTTGTCTAAGTTTGAGGCTATGGTATTTAGCGCAATAGCTTCAGATGATGAAAAAATGCCGAGTACGTTTGATGGGATTGAGCAATTAACCGCGCTTGTTAAAAACTTAAGAGGATAGTTCCGTCTCATTTTGAGCAATTGAATAATAGGGGACAGACCTAGGGCAGATCACGGTTTCCAGAAACCGAATAAACCGTTGTCTGTCCCCTGATTTAATTAAATGCTATCTACCATCGGATTTATTTGGCATTGAATTGTGAAGCTTTCTAACTCACTGTTAATCTATCCAGATACCGTGCTCGATACAGCAAACGTGGTTTTGCCGGATCGTCGGTGAACGCAGTGCGGTCATGCAGTACGTTGTTGCACAGCAAGCCCATTCCTTGCTCCATGCGAAGAGAGTGAATATGCGGAGTTTGGGTAGCCAGTAATTGTTCAAGTTGTGCGACTGCCGCGCGCGTGATCTCGTCCTGTTTCCATTCGATGCTGCGGGTGCGTGCGGTGTAGCGCATGTGCAACCCGCCGCTGACAGGGTCAACGGAGAACACCGGGCCGGACTGGGCTGGGCGAATACCGTCAATTGAGTCCACCCGTTCAGGGATGGTCATTGCATCGGGAGCGGAAAGTGCCCTGATGAAATCAATATTCTCATCGCGCAACATCAGGTAGGCTATTTCATGATCCATCACTCGATTCTCACCGCCGATCCCGGCACTCTGGGCGCAGTGAAGTACCATGCTGCGTATCTCACGTTCCGGCGGATTGTAATAGCCATCGGTATGCCATTTGATGGCTCGGTCGGTGTAAGGGATGTAGGCTTGCCGTTTGCCATCGTTATTGCACACGGTGAGGCGCGTGACACCTTGCTCCCCCGCCAGCCAATTGGCATCAAGACGCTTTAGTCCGAACTGCGCACCAAAATTTTGCACTGTGCGTTCGTCCATCGCGGTACGGGTTGCATAGATCACCATATTGCTGCGCTGGTAGCGCGACTTTAGTTCGGCGCGCTCTGCGATCGTTACGGCATTGGGATCTTTGATTTCGACGATCAATTCATCGGCTTTTGTGATGGCGTGCGCCAATTTGACCTCACGCCAACGCAAATATGTTTCTGTATTTTCCAAATTGAAAGGATTGGACACTGCTTAATTGCCCTCTGCGGACGCAGTGCGACGCTTTGGACGTGGTGGACGCGGTGGACGTGGTTCACTTTCCAGCAAATTTCGAAATGTTTTTTCAACCATTTCTACTGCTTCGGGTGCTGCAATGGACATTATCTGGTCAATGATCCAGCCGTTGTCTTTTTTATCCATCACATCGTCCATGCAAAAACCAAGGTAACGCATGAAAGTAAAATTGGTGGCGTTTTCTTCGTAACTCAATTCGGCATATTCACCGGCGCGGTGATTGAGCTGGTCAATGAATCGGCGTTTGCAATCCGCGAATTCACCGCCGAGCAAGCGGCTCTCGTTTTCGGCATGAGTTTCAGCCACACGGTTCGCCAGTGTTGAAGTGAAAATGACACGCTCTTCCTGAGACAGGCGACGATGAGCGACGCGATCCGCGACATGAATCAGGAATAATAAAAATTCAGTCAGAAAGGCAAAATATTGGGGGCCAACAGCCACCTCAAAATCGGCCATGCGCGTGTCTTTAAGGGCATTATTGGCAATGCGGTATATG
>PLYB01000269.1 GCA_003151655.1 Gallionellaceae bacterium
CGTCGCGGTGTTGTTGCAGTGCCAGTGAAGGGCGCATGACTTCGTTCCTCTACGATTTGCGGCATTATAGCGGTTGATACAGTGAAATGTACGTGCCGTCTGCTTGTAACGTTAATGTTGCGATGTGCAAACCATTACTTGGAAATGAACGTAATGAATAAAAATCCGAACCCCGTTCAAAGTGAAGAATTGGCGTACGTACAGCACGTGTCAATATTGTCTATACACAGAGACCGGCAGTTTGAGTTTGTCGTCCCAAACTGGCAAATACGTTTCCATCTCCGTCATCAAGTGCGCAGGTGATAGTCATCAAATACAATAACATTAACCGGATACCGGTTAATATCTTTCCATATTGATTACATATCGGCTATAATTGTTCCGCATGAATTGCCAGAGAGGTCTGCCAGCGTACCTAATCGACTGAATTTTAACCACGAAACGTTTTAGGTATCGTTGGCATGAGTAGTGCTGTATTCCAGCAGCGGCAATACAACGGATGAGCAATGAAAAATACTCAACTTCTGATTTTGGGCATAGGCAATATTCTGTGGGCGGACGAGGGCTTCGGCGTGCGTTGCGTCGAGGCGATAAATGCCGCCTATCAATTTGGCGACGACGTGACGGTGATGGATGGCGGCACGCAGGGTTTGTATTTGCTGCCTTACCTTGAAGATGCGCGCCGTCTGATTGTGTTCGATGCGGTGGACTACGGTAAAACTCCGGGCGAGATGGTGATCGCCAAGGACGATGAAGTGCCGCGCTTCATGGGCGTGAAAAAGATGAGCTTGCATCAGACCGGTTTTCAGGAAGTGATCGCCTGCGCTTCACTGGCGGGCAAGCTGCCGGAGGCTATGGTGCTGATCGGGGTGCAGCCGGAACAACTGGAAGATTTCGGCGGCAGCCTGCGCGCGCCGGTTAAAGCGCAGATACCCAATGCCATGAATGTCGCGCTCGACCTGATGAAAGAATGGGGTATCCCCTATGCGCCGCGCACGACACCTATAGCCAGCCGCTGCATCAACGGCGATGTGCTGGATATGGAAAGTTACGAGGCGGGACGCCCGTCGGCCGAGTTGGCTTGCCGCTTTGGCGATGACCGGTTTCTGGCCGGCTCGGCAGAAAGTTAGCCTATGTGTATTGGCATTCCGATGCAGGTAGTCGAGATTGAAAACGATATGTTCGTCTGGTGCGACGGGCGCAATGGACGCAAGCGCATCAACACCATGCTGATCAGCGCGGTTCAGCCCGGAGATTGGTTGCTGACGTTTCTGGACAGCGCGCGCGAAGCCATCGATGCCGAGCGTGCGGCGATGATTAATTCAGCTCTGGATGCGCTGGAACGTGTGGCCGCAGGTGAGAACAATTTCGATGATTGCTTTGCTGATCTGATTGGCAGAGAGCCGCAATTGCCTGACTTTTTACGACCCGATTTTGTACAGAAGGGATGAACATGACCGCAGCACTCGCTTGGAAGCCACCGCGCTCCGCCATGAGCAACAACTTCAGCGGTTTGCTGGATAAACTGACGGTGCAATACGGCATATCCGATGTAGGCTCAGCAGGCTTTCAAGCGTTCATGGATGAGCCTGGCAACGGGGTAGTGTTGCTTACGGAAGAACCGGACATCGCTCCGGAAAGCTGGGATATTTCGGTGATCTTTCCCGAACTGCTGGCGGCAACCAGCGTTAGTTTGCGCGCTGCTTTTCTTCGCCCGGAAGGAGCCCGGTTATTGCAGACGCGCTTCGGCCTTGGTCGTTTGCCTGCTTTGTTGTTCGTGCGCGATGGCGGCTATGTCGGTGCCATCGAAGGGCTGCGCGACTGGTCTGAGTTTGTCGAGGAATGCGCAACGATGCTACAAAAACCGGCCAGCCGTGCGCCTTCGGTAGGTATTGCGGTATCGACCCTGTAGGTGAAAGATCGTTCAAAGTTAAACATTAACAAGGTAAGCAAAATGAGAGATTTCCCTATTCCGGTCGTTGGCATCGGCTCCCAGCCAGTAGAAGAAGTGGTGGACTATTTGCCGCTGCC
Organism: Gallionellaceae bacterium; assembly: GCA_003151655.1. Lineage (GTDB taxonomy): Bacteria > Pseudomonadota > Gammaproteobacteria > Burkholderiales > Gallionellaceae > PALSA-1006. Next base: position 2,032 of record PLYB01000269.1, read on the forward strand.
ACAGGAGATGACTACTTTTGCGCTGCCCGTTTACAACCTTGAAGCCGATCCGGAAGTTTTGGCGGCGGCCTGCGAGGTGATCGAAAATCTGCGCGCTGCGATGCAAGTGGGGAGTGATGCGAAATTTGAATTGCTCGGCTTACCGTCCCAAGTGGTCGAACTGATCAATCAGTCACTGGGTCACGGCGAAGTCAGCGTATTGGTACGCGAACCCGGCAATTTACATATTCAGGAAACCGTCTTCGCCGGAGTCTGGCGTGTGCAGGAAATTGCGGAGACAGGCGCAATCTTGCGCGATACTTTGCATGCTTGCTTCATTCCTCCCGAGGTGCAGCAATCTGCCTTGTCGGGTGTTAGCGGAGAAGTCATTGCGCCATCGCCGGGGCAAGGTATCATGAATGCGCCTGCCATCCTGAACGAGTTGATCGAGCGCTCAAGTAAACATAAAGCCGGACAAGCTGCACACGTAATTAACCTTTCGCTGCTGCCGATGTCGCCGGAAGATCTGCAATACTTATTCGATGCTTTCGGCACGGGCACAGTGAGTATTTTGTCGCGCGGTTACGGCAACTGCCGCATCACCAGCACGCGCCTGGCTAACGTGTGGTGGGTGCAGTATTTCAACAGTATGGATGCCATCATCCTCAACACCATCGAGGTGGTGGATATACCCGAGGTAGCCTTGGCAGCCGAGGAAGATTTTGAGGAAAGCGCTGAACGGTTGGGCGAGTGGCTCGGCGTAATGCGCGAACAATAATTTCAGAATCCGAGGGAATCCGAATGTTTGAAGGCTCGTATCTCGGCGATGACAGCAAGATAGATCCCGCGACCCGTCTGGAGTGCGGCATTTGCTGGTGGGTGTACGATCCGCAAGAAGGCGACTTAGTTGCCAACATCGCCAGCGGCACACCGTTTTCAGCGTTGCCCGCGCACTGGCACTGCCCGAATTGCGATGCACCCAAACACAAATTCATGGTGCTGAACGAATGACTGGCGTTGTTCAAAATCTTGAGTCGGTATTCAGTGAAATCGCACGCACGCGTATGGTCGACGTGCCTATTCTCAACCCGGCGTTACGAGTCGAGGCGGTGGGCTTCCGTGTTTGGGAAGGTCTGTGGGCCGGAGTTCTGGTTACGCCCTGGACAATCAATCTGGTATTGCTGCCGGGACAAGATACTCGGCTTGATGCTCTGGCTCTGGATGAAAAAAAGGAATGGCAATTTCCGTCCGGCAAATATGAATTTATGGGGCTTAATGAACCTGCAATAGGAACGTGTCATATTTGCTCATTGATTTCGCCGGTGACGGAATTCGTCACGCATGAAGAAGCGCTGGCGGTGGCGCAGGAAATAATTATTGGATTGTTCGCCGCACAGCACGATGAACTGGCGAGCAGGATCGATGAAGCGCGCCTCAAGGGCGAAGCGATCAGTCAACAAAATATGTCACGGCGCGATTTTTTACGCATGCCCTTTTTGGGAGGTTGATATGCCCGATATGGGCAAGTTGAACATTCGTATCATCTGGGATGGCAATGTCGTGCGCGACGTGGAGGTGAAATCCAATCGTCCGCAAGCCTACCGCATGTTGAAAGGCAGGATGCCGGACAACGCCGTACAGATGGTGCCGCTGCTGTATAGCGTATGCGGCAAAGCGCAGTTGGCGGCCTGCATTACCGCGATATCTGCGGCACAAGGAAATCCTTTGCCGCAAGATAGTAATTTTGAGCGCGGAGTGGCTTGCGAGGCGATGCAGGAGCACTTGTGGCGCTTGCTGCTGGATTGGCCTGAGCTGCTGAGATTGCCGCGACAGCAGCAACAGTTTGTACGCTGGCACGGCGCACTGAAAGAAATTGCCAATGGGCAGGGAAATGCAAAAAGTTTGCTGGCGGACTTGCATCAGGAATTGTTGGGTTTAACACCTGCCGAATGGCAGCAGATCGATTCGTATGCCAAGTTGAGCGACTGGCAAAAAGCAGGGAAGGGTTTATTGGCTCCTGTGTTTGCCGCTCTCGACTTTAAAGAAAGCCAACTGGATTTCGTCGGGGAAGTTACGCCGTGTGCATTACAGCCAAACTGGAGTGCGGCCGATGTGTGGAAAACATATGCGAGCTATCTCGACCATGGATTTACTGCAGTACCGCAATATGAAGGCAAGCCGCTGGAGACGGGAGCGCTGGCGCATAATCAATACGCGCCGTTACTACAAGACATATTGTGCAAGCGTCCGGCCCGATTGCAGGCCAGATTGATTGCCAGACTCGTTGATTTGCTGGATAGTGCGGAAGCGTTGGCACATGAAAATAATACTGGCCGCATTCAGGGTATTTCTGCTCTAAGCGCGACAGGATTATCCGTAGCGAGAACGGCGCGCGGTATGCTTCTACACTATGTGCGCATTGAAGCAGGGCGAATTGCGGAGTATCTGACCGTGGCGCCCACGGAATGGAATTTTCATCCGCAGGGATCATTGGTGAGCGGACTGATCGGACTGAAAGAAAGTGATGAAGAGCGCTTGATGGGAACAGTTAAAAGTTACGTGTTATCGCTCGACCCCTGCGTGGAATACGAGATCGAGATTAGTCATGCATGAGATGTCGTTGGCAGAAGGCATTGTTCAATTGGTAGAGGATGCAGCACGTGCCGACGGCTGCTCAAAAGTCAAAGTCATCTGGCTGGAAATCGGCCAGTTGGCAGCAGTTGAAATAGAGGCATTGCGCTTCTGTTTTGATGCGGTGACGCGCGACGGCATTGCCGCAGGCGCGCGTTTGGAAATCATCGCAACACCGGGACAAGGCTGGTGCATGAAGTGCGAAGGTAATGTCCCGGTGACAGCGCTGTATGAGCCATGCCCTGTCTGCGGCAGTTACCAGATACAAGTGACCGGCGGCAGCGAAATGCGCGTCAAAGAATTCGAAGTTGAATAGAGGAAAATATGTGTATGACATGCGGATGTGGGTCGGGTCAAACGCTTATCGGTGGGCATGCGCTCAAGCAGCGCCGCCACGCTGCCGGGAAAGTGCAATATCGCGTGCAAGACGGGCTTGCCCGTTTCCCTCACCCCAGCCCTCTCCCCGAGGGAGAGGGGGTTCATGTGCACGAGCATAGCCATGACTCGATAGATTTTGGCACCGGCCCGGCGGGCGCGCATGCACCCGGCATGAGTCAGGCGCGCATGGTGAAAATTGAGCGCGATATCCTTTCCAAGAACGACAGCTATGCTTTAGAAAATCGTACTTATCTTTCTGAGCATGGCATCTTCGCGCTCAATCTGGTATCCAGTCCCGGCTCGGGTAAGACCACGCTGCTGGTAAAAAGCATTAACGCTTTAAATGGCAGCTTGCCACTGGTGGTGATCGAAGGCGATCAACAGACCGACAACGATGCCGCGCGTATTCGCGCTACCGGTGCGCCTGCCCTGCAAATCAACACTGGCAAGGGCTGCCATCTGGATGCGTACATGGTGGGGCAAGCCATGCAGCAACTGAAATTGCAAGACAACAGCCTGCTGCTGATCGAGAACGTCGGCAATCTAGTGTGCCCCGCCAGTTTCGATTTGGGCGAAGCACACAAGGTAGCCATTCTTTCCGTGACCGAAGGCGAAGACAAACCGCTCAAATATCCAGACATGTTCCGCGCCTCGGATCTGATGTTGCTGAACAAATGCGATCTGCTGCCCTACCTGACTTTTGACGCAAATCTCGCGATAGAAAATGCGCGCCGCGTGAATCCGAATATCCAAGTGATCCGTATTTCCGCCACCAGCGGCGAAGGCATGGAAGAATGGTTGGAATGGATCAAGGCAGGATGCCGCAAAGCAGCAAGAACAAGAAATGAACCAAACCCGTAGGGGCGTATGGCAATACGCCCTTGGTGATATATAGAAAAAAGGCGTATTGCCATACGCCCCTACGCACAAATAAATGACCGCAATGATCCACGCTCAAATCAGAGTATCAGGCCAAGTCCAAGGCGTGGGCTTTCGCCCGTTCGTTTTTCGACTGGCAAATGAGCTCGGCTTGGCCGGTTGGGTGCGCAACGACAATGAGGGCGTAGAAATTGCAGTCGAAGGTGCGCAACAACAAGTGATGCAGTTGATTGAGCGTCTAAAAAGCGAGCCGCCGGTAATGGCGCGCGTGGAAAAAGTCACCCACGACCTTGCGCAGGCAACCGGCGATTTGCGCGGTTTCAACATTACCGCGAGCAAGATGGGAAAGACTCAAACCGGCATTGCGCCCGATATGGCGATTTGCCCGGAATGTCTAACAGAATTATTCGATCCTGCTGATCGGCGTTACCATCATCCTTTCATCAACTGTATCCATTGCGGCCCGCGTTACACGCTCACCGCGCGCATGCCCTATGATCGTGCCAACACCAGCATGGCAAAGTTCACGCAATGCCCTGAGTGTCAGCATGAATACGACAATCCCGACACGCGCCGCTTTCACGCGCAGCCCAATGCCTGTCCAGCGTGCGGACCGAGCTTGCAGATGTATGATGAACATTGGCAAGTAATAACAACTGATGATCCTATTGCCGCAACTGCCGAAAAAATCCGTTCCGGCCAAATTGTCGCCATCAAAGGTATCGGCGGTTTCCATCTGGTGTGCGATGCGCGCAATGCCGCAGCGGTTTCAAGATTGCGTGGCGGTAAACAGCGGGAAGAAAAGCCTTTCGCGGTGATGGTGCTAAACCGACTTTCCGCCAGTCACTATGCGCGTTTCCCCGAGCACGAAGCAACGTTACTCGAAGTGAGCGAGCGTCCCATTGTGTTGCTGCCAAAATCCGTAACTTGCGGTACGGAGTTGTCCGGCATCGCCCCCGGTTTGAGCAGTATCGGTTTGATGCTGCCCTACACGCCACTGCATTATTTGCTGCTGCATGAGTTGCTGGGCAAACCGCATGGTACGGACTGGTTGCATGTAGCGACTCCGCTGGCCTTGGTGATGACCAGCGCCAATCCCGGCGGCGAGCCGCTGGTGATAAATGATGTAGAAGCGCGTGCATCGCTAACCGGTTTGGCTGATGCCTTCCTCAGCCATGACCGCGACATCTTGCATCGTTGCGACGACAGTATTTTGAAGTGGCAGGGCGATGCCGCCGCGTTTATTCGCCGCGCGCGCGGTTACACTCCGCGCCGCATTTTGCTACCTTTTTCAGGCCCATCAATATTGGCCTGCGGTGCATGGCTAAAAAACACCGTGTGTCTGACACGCGGAAACGAAGCCTTCGTTTCGCAACATATCGGCGATCTCGATCATGCCGGTGCGCGGCAAATGCTGGACAAGACCGTCGCTCATCTGTGTCACATCCTTGATGTACAGCCGCAAGCGGTAGCGCACGATCTGCACCCGGATTTTTACAGCACACAATTCGCGCAAGCGTATGCCGCACAACACGGCTTGCCGATCTTTGCCGTGCAGCATCACCACGCGCATATCG
>PLYB01000296.1:0-6140 GCA_003151655.1 Gallionellaceae bacterium
GGGGGGGCACGTCAGATAGTCGCACGCGGGCGAATTGCGCCTCGGCTTCAGTGCGCAGGGAATCTGGTTCACTTCGCTTCTCGTTCATGGTATTCCCTAGCGACGCCCGACGCCTAACGGTTAAATTATGCTCTTACTTTCGTACAGTCTCCACAATTATGTCTTGCCCCTGTACTTCGTATCTCTACTCAATCAGATTATTGGCAAAAGTATTTATATGACTGCTTGTGTAGTACCCGTATATTAATTATGAACTCTACAGAATTTACTTGGCTGGCGATATAGGACAAACCCCGATGGGATATTACGGACTGGCTGGACGCACATGATCCGATTAAAGGTCAGATGACTTAAATTGGAAAACATGCTCGACTTGCTGCTGAGTGCACGAAGCCGTCCTTTATGCCCCCATATTGCCTGCCGAATAGCGGAAGGTCAATCCGACTCACCGTAACCATTCTTTACAGACTAGCGTCCGTCCTTCACGGGGCGAGACAGGGGGGGCGGGGTAAATCTTGGCATTCTTCTAAATTATTTCGCACGCGGCTCGCGTGTGATAGACCGCTGGCGGAAAATTCATCAAGCGCGAAAAATTAAACTAATCCCTGCAAAGCAGGAATAGCTCAAATATGCGGTCTACTAATGAAATTGCTACAAGATGCGCTTTTAGGAGAAGTGTACTAAGTATATGATTACTTGGTAGGACGAGCGAGATTCGAACTCGCGACCAANNGACCAACGGATTAAAAGTCCGCTGCTCTACCGACTGAGCTATCGTCCCTCATCCCAAAAGGAAGCGCGCATTATACGGATTTGACCTTTGCTGTCAACGCAAAACGGACTATCTATGCGTTGCGGTAGCGCGTTAAATCGGGAACTCCGGCGAGTTCGAAGCCGGTACGGCGCAAACGGCATGAGTCGCACACGCCGCAGGCACGGCCTTGCTCGTCGGCTTGGTAACAGGAAACGGTGATGGTGTAATCCACGCCGAGTTTGATTCCCTGCTGGATGATTTCGGCTTTGCTCAGATGCAATAGCGGTGCATGCAAGGTGAGCGGGTGGCCTTCGACTGCCGCTTTGGTGGCGAGGTTGGACATGCGTTCGAACGCTTCTACGTATTCCGGGCGGCAATCCGGGTAGCCGGAATAATCGACGGCATTCACGCCGAAGAATATATCCTGCGCCTGCAACACCTCAGCCCAGGCCAAGGCGAGTGACAGCATGATGGTGTTGCGCGCGGGCACGTAGGTGAGCGGAATGCCGCTGCTCTCGTGTTCGGGGACGGCGATGTTGGAGTCGGTGAGGGCGGAGCCGCCGAAAGCGGTGAGATCGATGTTAATCACGCGGTGTTCGGTGGCACCCAGAGTCTTGGCCACGCGCGCAGCGGCGGCCAGTTCGGCATGATGGCGTTGCCCGTAATCCACGCTCAGCGCGTAGCAGGCGAAGCCTTGTTGGCGCGCCATTGCTAGTACGGTTGCCGAATCGAGTCCGCCGGAAAGTAATACGACTGTGTTCTTCATTTTCCCTGTTGATTTCCCCACAGTAATTTGTGTAATTGTACTTGCAGACGCACATGCAGTTTGTCGCGCAATATCCACTCGGCGAGGTCGCGTGCTTCCAGTTGACCTTGCGCGGGCGACAGCAGCACGGTGCATTTTTCCGGCAGATGATGATCTTCCAGTATTTGTTTTGCCCAGACGTAATCGGCTTCGTCACACAACACGAGTTTGATTTCGTCATGTGCATTCAGATGAACCAGATTACCCCACCGGTTTTTCTCCACTTCGCCGGAGGCGGGCGTTTTGATGTCCAGTACTTTGGATACGCGGGCATCTACCGCACTGACCTCCAGCGCGCCGCAGGTTTCCAGCGATACGCTGTAGCCTGCATCGCACAGAGCTTGTAGCAGCGCGTGGCAGCTTTTTTGCGCCAGTGGCTCACCGCCGGTGACGCATACATAGTGTGTAGCGTACGAGTCCACCTGTTGCATGATCTCAGCCAGCGTTTGCATGCTGCCGCCGGTAAAAGCGTGGGTGGTGTCGCAGTAGGTGCAGCGTAGCGGGCAACCGGTCAGGCGGATAAATACCGTAGGGAGGCCGACGCGGGTGCTTTCACCCTGCAAGGAATAGAATATTTCGCTGATGCGTAGCGATGTGCTTGCGCTAGATGCTGACATGGACATTCAAGAACTATTTGAGTTTAGCCAAGTCTTTTTTGGCTTTAGCCGCAGCTTCAGAATTGGGAAATTTTGTAATGATCTGCTTGAGCGTAAGTTTTGCCGCATCTTGGTTATTCAGCGATTCCTGGCAATCGACAATGCTGAACATTACATCGGCAATCTTTGGATAGGTGTCAAATTTGCTGGCCAGTATTTGAAAGCTGGCCAAGCTGTTTTTGTAGTCTTTGAGTACAAAATAAGCATTGCCCATCCAGTAGCGCACGTTGGCCGTGTGAGCTGATTTCGGGTAGCTGTTCAGAAACTCCTGAAATGCCGTCACCGCATTCTGGTAGCTTTCCGCTTTGTAGAATCCGTAGGCGGCTTCCAACGCACGATTTTCAGTGACCGGATCTTCGGATTTGTTTTTTGATCCGCTCACCTTATTTGAGAAGGCGGTATCTACGGCTTCGAACCGGCGCAAGCGTCCGTCAAGATCGACATAAAAATCCTTTTGTCGCTTTTCGGTGTCCTGCAAATTGTGTTCCAGCTCTTCGTTCTGTCCGCGCAGTTTGCGCAATTCCGCATTCTGCGCGTCAATCGTGGTCTGCAAATCGAGTAGGGCGCTGGTTTGCTGTTTGCTGGATGCGTCCAGTTTGGTGAGTAACTCTTCTGCTGCCGCGAGGCGTGCCTCAATCTGACGAAGTTGTACGCGCGCCTCGGTGTCATTGAACAGCCCGGCAAATGCCGGGGCTGTCGCCAGACAAAATGCGCCAAACAGGAATAAACGAAGCGTGCGCACAGCGATTATTTGTAGTTGATATCGGTGCGACGGTTCTGTGCCCACGAAGTCTCATCATGACCGGTGGCCAGCGGTTTTTCTTCACCGTAACTGATGGATTCGATCTGATCAATTTTGGCACCGGCTAAAGCCAAAGCTTTCTTGGTGTGGTTGGCACGGCGTTGACCAAGAGCCAAGTTATATTCACTGCTGCCGCGTTCATCGGCATTACCCTCGGCGCGAACTTTCTTATCCGGATGACTGGCCAGATAGGCACCGTGCGCTTCAATCGTTGCTTTGTCGGCATCCTGAATGGCATCTGCGTCAAAAGCGAAAAATACGCTACGCTTGGCCAGCGGGCTGGCAGGATCATTGAGCGGATCTTCTTTTGCCGCATCGCTGCTTTCAGCTTTGGGTGGTGTCTCAACCGCTGCCGTTGCTTGAGCTACCGGAGCAGCGTCCGCAGACTCCAGCACTGCGGGGGTATCAGTTGTGTCCAGCGCCTTCGCATTTACATCCGCCGAGGTAGCCGTATCTACTTTTGGCGCTTCGGCAGGCGGAGTTGCCGAGCTGTGCTTTGGCGCTGATGACGAGTCGAACGGTGTATGGATGGCACCACAACCGGCCAGTAAATTAACCAGTACAACGCTCAATGCTAATTTTTTCATGGGTACTCCAATGTAAATTATTGCTTAATAAACGGCCCCCAAGTGGGCTCGCGAATATCGCCTTGCTGCGGGGTCATTTTCTGCTTCACCCGACCATCGCTGGAAACAGTGGCCAATATACCACGACCATGCGACTCCGTGGCAAACAGAACCAGTTTGCCATTCGGGGCAAAACTGGGTTTTTTCTCCCAACCGCCCGGGGTGAGAATCTGCACTTGTTTGGTCTCGAAATCCTGAACGGCAATGTGAAAGATGCCTTCATCGTAATGGGCAAACACAAAACTTTTGCCGTCCGGACTGTAGCGTGGTGAAAAATTATTTCTGCCCTCGAAGGTCAAGCGCTCGGCGCTCCCCCCTGCGACGGACATCCGGTAAATTTGCGCGCTGCCGCCACGGTCGGAAGTAAATATGAGACTGCGTCCGTCGGGGGAAAAGTTGGGTTCGGTGTCGATCGTGTCGCTGCTACTGATCCGGCGCAGGCCGCTGCCATTCGCGCGCACGAGGTATATCTGCGAGTTGCCATCGCTGGTCAAAACAATGGCAAGTTGTTGTCCGTCCGGCGACCAAGTGGGTGCGCTGTTACTCCCGGGGAGTGCGGCCAGCAAGGTGCGTTGCCGCGAGGTCAGTGATTGGGAGTACACATAGGCTCGTCCCTGTTCAAAGCTGACATAAGCCAATGAGGTTCCATCCGGCGACCAGGCTGGCGACATGATCGGCTGGTTGGAGGACAGCAAGGTTTGTTCGCCATAACCATCGCTGTCGGCTACCACTAAGCGGTTGTATTTTCCCTGACGATTGACGTAAGCAATGCGTGTGCTGAACACGCCGGGGTTGTTAGTTAGTTTTTCGTAAATAAAGTCGGATATACGGTGAGCAATAGCGCGTGATTGATCTCTGCTGGCAGAGATCGCCTGACCGAGTAATTCGGTCTTTTTTACGGTGTCCATCAAGTGGAGACGAACTTCGACCATATCATTCGGCAGTTTTACCACGCTGCCGAATGCCAGTGCGTCCACTTTTCCCCAATCGGCAAACTGCACCTCTTTTACTTCACGAGGAGTTTTCCCCGATGGTTCGATCAGCTTGAAAAGCCCGGTGCGAGCCAAGTCGTTGGCAACCACTTCGCTGATGCGTTGATCAAGCGATCCTTCACCATCAAAACGGGTGATGGAGATGGGGATTTGATGTTCGCCCGCACCGGTAACTTCGATATCCAAAACCGCACGGGCTGGCAAAGCCTGACACAGCAAGATAAGTAAAGCGACTAGACGCAACGGCATAAATTCTCCTTCAATGATTGACCGGCTTTACCGACAAACGTAATTCGTGAAACACTCTGGCCAATTCCGGGTCAGGCGGGATCGGCAAAGGTTGCGCCTTGTAGATGGCGCGTTCGGCGGCGTTATCATACGCGGCATTGCCGCTACTTTTTACAAGTTTTACATTATCCATGACCAAACCGCCCGGCAACATGGTGACCAGAAATACCGCTTCGGCGTTTTCTGCCACGTCGGGTGGTAAATTGATGTTGCGGCTGATCTTGGCCCGAATCAAGTCGGTGTATTTGGCTACTTCACTGGCACTGTCCGCATCAATATCTGCGTGCATTTTAGCTCGGCGCTGTTGGATTCGCTCTTCTTCCTGTGCCGCTTGCTCTGTCGTCTCACGCTGTTTGTCGAGTTTTTGTTGTGCCTCCTGCTGGCGTTGATTTTCAGCCGCCTGTTTTACCGCGCTGTCATCCGGCTTGGGCGGCGCTTTGGCTGCGGGCTCTTTCTTGGGCGCTATCGGTGGCGGTACTGTTTTTTTCTTTTCTTTGAATTCAATGTCCGCCTTTTTCGGAGCCACAGGCTCAATCGCTTTGGGCATAACTTTGGGCGCGACAGCTTTTTCCACTTTTGGAATAACCGGTGCTGGAGGGGGCGGTGGAGGCGGCGGGGCGGTTGGTAAAGGAGCAACTTCTACTACCTGATCTGGCAGTTTGTCCCACATTTCCACGACCATGTTGGGCGGTGTTTTTACGTGCCAGTTAATACTGAAGTAAAGCAGAGAAAAGAAGAAGGCATGCACCACCAGTGCCAAAGCACCGGCGGAAAGCTTATGCGGCTCGTAATAAGTTAGCGCACTCATATAAACGTAATCGGCATGCTGAGATTCACAATGTTGGTTAGCGCGGTTTTGTGAATAGACCGACTTTTTTGATTTGCTGCTGTTGCAACATATCCATGACGTTAATCACTTCTTCATAACGCACATTCTTGTCGGCGGAAATGACCACAGACTGTTCGGAATTCGTTTCTTGTTTTTGCTTCAGGAAAGTAGTCAGCTCATCGCGCGAGACCGGAAATTCAACGCCGCCTTTGCTGTGATCACGAATTGCCAGCGTGTTATCTTTGCGGATGAGAACCTCAACCGGTGCAATGGCCGCCGCAGAAGACTTGCCTACGCTGGGCAGGTCTATTTGTCCGGGATTCATCATCGGTGCGGTAATCATAAAAATTACCAGCAATACCAGCATCACGTCGATATACGGCACGAC
>PLYB01000296.1:6194-8276 GCA_003151655.1 Gallionellaceae bacterium
ATGCCCCACACCGTGCCGAACAAGCCGACATAAGGACTCACCGAGCCGACCGTGGCCAAAAAAGATAAATGAGATTCGAGTGCGTCCATCTCGCGTTGATAAGTGGCGCGCATGGCGCGGCGCGTGCTGTCCATGACGGCATTGTTATCCACGTTGGGCTTCTTTTTTAATTTCACATATTCGCTGAGCCCCGCGCTGAATATTCGCTCCATACTGCCTGCGCGGTCACCGGCATTTTTCACATTTTGGTAAAGACTGTTAAGGTCTGAGTTTGCCCAGAAAGCATCTTCGAATTCGGCGCTTTGTTTGACAGCACGGCGCACGGTGAACATCTTGAGAAAAATGTACCACCNNAAATCTTGAATCATATCCATTGCATTAACTCCATTGATTGCGTAACACGTCGGGTACGCTCACCGGCTTAAAACTATCTGCCGTGACACACACCAGATGTACTTCGCCTTCGGTCAAAAGGTCTTCACCACGGGATACGGTTTGCAGCAATGTTACCCGACTGCGTCCGATATCTTTGATCTGCACAGTAACGGCCAACAGGTCGTCAAGCAGCGCGGGTTTCAAATAATCCAACTTGATCGTGCGCACCACGAACATCATTCCCAACTCTTTCATCATGCCCATATTGCTGTAACCGAAAGTGCGCAACCATTCAGTCCTTGCCCGCTCCATGAAATTCACGTAATTGGCGTGATACACCACCCCGCCCGCATCGGTGTCCTGAAAATATATCCGCACCGGAAAGGAAAATATTTTGTGCTTAGTCATTGTGGAGGTTCGCTGTAATGTGGTTAATCATCCGATGCCTCTCGCACACTTTCCAGCAAGGCTCTGTCACGCTCCAGCTCGGCACGCAATTCTTCTTCTGTCGGCAGCACTAAACGGTATTTACTGGCAAATAACTGTTCGTTTTCATGCAGCACAGAATATCGCACTACTGAAGCATCCTTGGTCGCGCACAGTATGATACCAACAGTCGGATTATCTTCCGGGCCACGTTTCAGATCATCGTACATACGCACATACATATCCATTTGCCCGACATCTTGATGTGTTAACTCGCCGGATTTTAAATCAAACAGCACAAAACATTTGAGCAAGTAATTGTAGAAAACCAGATCAACGTAGAAATCCTTGGTTTCCGTGCTGACGCGCTGCTGGCGTGCAACAAAGGCGAAGCCCTTGCCCAGTTCCAGCAGAAAGGATTGCAGTTTGTCCATCAACGCCTGTTCCAGCTTGGACTCTAGCAGTTTGCCCGTGCCTGGCAGCCCCAGGAATTCCAGCATTACGGGGTCGCGCACGAACTCTCGGGGTGTTTGTGGCAGTGCCGCGATCATGGCATCGGCCTCGGCAGCCACGCTGGGCTTGTCGCCGCTGAGCAACAAACGCTCGAAGTACAGCGTGCCAATCTGCCGATCCAGTGCTCGGGAACTCCAGTTCTGCGCCACTGCTTCGTTCACGTACCACTGTCTTGCCTCGGTGTTCTCGACACGAAGCAGTAACCGGTAGTGCGTCCAGCTCAATTCGCGACGCAGTGCGTCGCGAATTGGAAAGGCCAGAAAAAACCCACGCATGTGCCGCAGGTTGGTGGCATCGAATCCCCGGCCAAATTCCGCAGTCAACGACTCCGCCAGTTTGGGCAATAGCCGCTTGCCGTATTCCGCGCGAGCAGTTCCGCCCTGCTCAAACTCCACAATATGCCGCCCAATCTCCCAGCAAGTGCGCACCTGAATTGCATCCACCGAGCGCAAGGCTCTACCGCGCGCATCGCGGATAAGATCGTGGAGTTGTTCAACCAGCGTATGCAGGGGGGGGAGATCACTCATCCCACAACTCCTTGTTATGTACGTTGCGCGGTTGTGCCAAACCGAAATGCTGGTAGGCGTTGGCGGTGGCGATGCGTCCGCGCGGGGTGCGGTGCAAATAGCCTTGTTGGATTAGATAAGGCTCCAGCACGTCTTCGATGGTGTCGCGTTCTTCGCCGATGGCGGCGGCGAGGTTGTCCACGCCGACGGGGCCACCCATGAATTTTTCGATCACCGCGAGCAGGAGTTTTCTGTCCATCAA
>PLYB01000191.1 GCA_003151655.1 Gallionellaceae bacterium
AGGCGCGAAACCGAAGCGGATTCGGTATAAGCCGATTAGCCGATAGAGACCGCTGGAGTCACAGGCTGGGGTTCGCGTTCACCCCAGCCTATGGAGCTGCTATAGGTCTTTAAGTACTCAACAAAGGAATGTTTATGCTCATTCGTAAAACAAGCATCATGGTTTTTTTGTTCTTCTCTTTGTTGTTTGTTTTGTGTGTTGCGAAGGCTGAACAAAATGGCAATGTTACTGATAAGTCGTCGATAGATAAAATCCTACATTCAGTTCCAAACCAAGACAAATCCATGCCCTACAAAAACTTGGCGGAAAGACTGCCTAATCTTGGCTTAACTGTTAATCGCATTGAATCTGGAAAGCTTCAAAGCGATGAAATAAAAACATCTAACGGACTCTATAAGCAGGGAGATATTCTTTTTACATTCTTTACGAATGCTCCGAACGATGTTGTAAAAACTATGTGTCCTATCTGGTCGTCATTCGCCTTCGTTAAGCGAGGGAACCAATGGCGACCAGATGATCTGACGGCAAATTTCTTATCTACCAGCAAATGTATTGCACCATAACTAAGTTGGGTCGGATGCGGTGAGGTACGAACCGCATCCTACAATAGTAATTAAGCGGGTTAGGCTAAATAGTTTCAGGACATCACCATGGAAATGAAAAAGATCAATTCGGGCAAGTTGCGCGCCATTGGCTACGATGCGCGCGTCCGCATGCTGCAAGTCCAGCTCGATGACGGCAGCACCTTGCAATACAGCGGCGTGGGCGAGGACATCTGGCGCCGTCTCAGCAGCTCGGGGGCGGCGTGGAGCTTCTATCGCGACAACATCGAGGAAGAGTTCACCGCGAAGCGCGTTTCCGGCAAAGCTTCTGTAGGCAACAATCCGCTTGATGAATTATTCGGGAAACCATAATTCGATCACCATATTGGGAGTAGAGTGAGGTAGGCTGGTGGTGAGGAACGAACCCCAGCTTCAGGTAATCGCGAAATGCTGGGGTTCGTTCCTCACCACCAGCCTACGGTTCGTGCCTCAACGCATCATACGATTCGTATGCCATCATCAGCCAACGGAGTGGTGTTCCAAATATGAGAACTTATACCCGATCATTCTCTCCCGGCGGCACGTTCTTTTTTACCGTCAATCTGGCAGATAGATCACAAACTCTGTTTATTGACCACATCGCAGAATTGCGAGAAAGTGTTAGAAAAGTACGCGATGTGCATCCGTTCCACATTGATGCCATGATTGTGTTGCCTGAACATATCCATGCCATTTGGACGCTTCCTCTTGGCGATACCGATTATCCGACTCGCTGGACATTGATCAAGGCGGGGTTTTCACGCAAGCTGCCACGGGGCGAGCACATCAGCGCGAGCAGAATCAAGAAGGGCGAGCGCGGCATATGGCAACGCCGCTATTGGGAACATCAGATACGCGATGAAAACGATTTTGCGCGGCATGTGGATTACATCCATTACAATCCAGTCAAACACGGCTATGTGAAATCGCCATGCGATTGGGCGCATTCTTCCATCCATCGCTTTATCCGTGAAGGACTCATTCCGCCGAATTGGGGAGCGGATTACGTCACCACGGAAGATAGAGAATGGGGAGAATTTGCGTAGGCTGGTGGTGAGGTACGAACCCCAGCTTCTCGGTAGGTAAATGCTGGGGTTCGTGCCTCACCCCAGCCTACGACACTGACAAGCGGAAATAGAGCGTCACAGGCAAAAGTCCTCTCGACGATTTATTCAGTTAATGGGGGTAATTTAGCTCGGCCCATTTAATAAGGAGCGCTGACGATGAATGATATTTCTGATGCATCAGGCAACAAGCGCAATATTTGGATGCGCGGATTGTTTATGTTGTTGATGGCCTTTGCATTCCACGTATGCATAACAGTGCTGTGTGTCGTAACCGTCATCCAGTTTGTGATGATGCTGTTGAACGACACGCCCAATACTCGACTGGTTTCATTTGGCCGCAGCATGGGAAACTACTTGCGGCAAATCGTTAATTTTCTGACTTTCGCAACGGAAGAAATACCATTCCCTTTCAGCGAGTGGCCTGCGGGCGAGTAATCCACAAGGGCAGCTTCGCAATATTTATTCAATCACGTTAAACGATGCCGCCTGACTCACATCTATCCAATGAATTAAGACAAGCCGCGCTGCACTGGCTGCTGGAGAACGATGCCGTGCAAAAAGCTGCGGGTGTACGCCGCTTGGTGCAGGCATGGGCAGCGGGGGAGCTTGGCTTGGATGTCGGGATGGCACCCAGTAACACGACGGTGACTCCCGGCCATCCAGCCAGGCCAGAAATGGTTTCTCCTCTTGATGTGCAACGCCGCGCGATGAACACGCCGGAAGGCCGCGCCGCGATGATTCATGCGCTGGTGCATATCGAATTCAATGCAATCAATCTGGCGCTGGATGCGCTGTGGCGCTTTGCCGAGATGCCGCGCGACTACTACACCGATTGGCTGCAAGTGGCCGATGAGGAGGCGTTGCACTTCACGCTGTTGGCCGATCACTTAAATACTCAAGGTTATGCCTACGGAGATTTCTCCGCGCACAACGGGCTGTGGGATATGGCGGTAAGGACGCAGCACGATGTGTTGGCGCGCATGGCATTGTTACCCAGGACGATGGAAGCGCGCGGGCTGGATGTGACACCGGGCACGCGTGCCAAGCTGATACAGGCGGGTGATAGCGAGGTCGGGCCGATTCTGGACATCGTGATGCGCGACGAGATCGGCCATGTCGCTATCGGCAACCGCTGGTTCAATTATCTGTGTGAACAGCGCGGGCTGGAACCGGAGGCGACCTATGCCGAGCTGGTCAGCAAATATAATGCTGTGCCGCGACGCGGCCCATTCAATCTGGAGGCACGCCGCGCGGCAGGTTTTAGTGAACAGGAATTGGCTAGGCTGGGTTTGTAATTAAACTGACTAGGCACGAATTTGCTCCACGATAAAACGGAAGTACTATCGTCTCGTTCCCTTGAAGAGGAGGGCGCTGCCAGCATTGTCTTTACCTTTCTTTACCGGTTGCTAAGTTGCTCGGCATGGAGTGAAAAGTTATGATTCGGTATCGAGGCTGATTGGTGCTTTGGTTACATAGTCTGCCCGCAAAATAATTACCAGAGACTCTTGTTTAATGTGCTTTTCTGCAACTGTTAGCTTTAGCTCCGCTGCCGTGCTGGTGAGTACGGGTATGTATGCCGTCCGGCAAGCAAGGCATCTGCCTCGCTTGTACTGGATGTGGGCACTGATACCTATTTTCTTTGGTTTGCAACAGGCATTCGAGGGGCTGGTATGGCAGGGGCTTATTGCGGGGAATTCCGATGAGGTGATGTCATGTGCGCTGGGGTTTCACTTCTTCTCGCATTTTCTTTGGTTATGGTGGTTCCCGCTGTGCAGTTATATGGTCGAGCCGGGGAAGATACGCAAAAGAATCTTTGGCATCTGTGCCATTTCCGGCGCTTTTGCAGGTACGCTGGTCTATTCTGAAATGCTCTTTCATTCCGAGTGGATGTCGGTTGCCGTGAGAGAGAACTCCATCCTCTACAAATTCTCGGTTCCCTTTAACGGTCCCATCCATCTTCCGATCACGCCTGCAACGCTCTACGGCTTGATTGTCCTAGTGCCGCTGCTCTTTTCCAGTCACAAGCTGATCAGGATATTCGGAGGGCTGGTGGTCGTTTCTGTAGTGTTGGCATCAGTGGCTTATAGCTATGCCTATGTCTCAGTCTGGTGTTTCTTTGTTGCCATACTCTCGCTCTATCTCGTCTATATGATTCACCATCTTGCTACAGTAAGAGAGAGTACATGATGTTGTGTTTGACACGCGAAAACAGGCTATCAATTTCAGGTGCAGAGAAGACAAGGAAAATGTCTCCGCACTGAGAACTAACTTGCGTGTAACCAATAGTTGAGTGCTGGATAAAACGACCAAACTATGCCAAAAAACATAATTGGTACGATTCCCAAGTTTGATGTAAGGCGTGTTTTAATTAGTAATACAGATGCAGCAAGTACACAACAAACCCGGATAAGGATAGACAGCCCAGTATCGGAATTGACTTGAATAAATTTGGAGAACCACCACATTCCGACGACTATAGCCACGAGGGTGAGTATTACGAATATGACAAATGCATACCGAAGCAACCAATGCATTTTTTCAAAAGCATCAAGATCGGCATCAATATAAGCATCAACATTAATAAGCCTCCCAAGTTCTTTATCTTCATAAAGATTTTTTCCAAGCCCCGAAGAATTAGTCCTCTTAACGGTTAAGTCACCATTACGTTTTGGCATGAGTTCCGAAGCCCTTTGTAATAAATCAACGATATGTCTTGGTAGTGATTTGACAATAGCTAAAATATATCCATCCGGTAATCCGCCATGAACACTATTGACGTTGCTGTTGTGATGTGTTAAGGGATAAAATTAATTCTGGCAGGACGGTGTAAGGCTTGCTGAATTACGGGGGAGACGAATGAGGGGAATGGAAAAACTGAGTCAGTATTTGCTCAAGCTTTCAAAGGGGGCGATTGCAAAGCACCCTAACGAGTTTCAGGATTTGGCTTTATCCGAAGCTAAAGATATTATTCAATTTGACTCTTGTGTTTGGGGGAATGGTAACTGGGTTAACGACACGCCGGTTGTCCATAATGTCCACCTATACAATTTGAAGGGAAACTTCATAGAAAGTTGGATGCGATTCCAACATGAGGATAAATTAATTAGAGAGGCCACAAAAAATAACAATCGAACCATTAATTCCGACCTAGCCCGAGATTTTGAGAACACCAATCTATATAACATTTTTTGCAAAGAATTTTGTCTGGAGCACGTTCTATCTACTGCTTCAATTGATCCTGACACGCAGATACTAAGCACGATTGTCATATATCGTTCAGGCAGGAATCAACCTTTCACCGAAGATGAAAGAAGTCTTCAGGAAATTTTATTTCAGCATCTTATCGAAGCGGCAAGAATAAATTGGCTGACGAATCTTCCCAATATTTTTTCTACTTTTCAACACTGCAAAATTGGTGCGCTGGCTTCTTGTAGTCATGACGGTATTTTGTATATGGCAATGCCTTCATTTGTAGAGCTATGCGGCAACGAATGGGCCTCATGGAAAGGCCCGTTTCTGCCTGCAGAGTTAGTGACAAAAATAGGGGAAAGTAAAACTTATATGGGGCAATCGATTGTGATTAATTCATTCCATGAGAATGGAATAATCTTGTTGAGGGCAAGAAAAAAAGCGCCTGCGGACCAACTCAGTTCGAGAGAGCTTAAAGTTGCCGAAAAGATTGCTGATGGAGATGATTATAAAACCATTGCGCAGGACTTGGGAATCTCACCAGCTACCGTAAAATCCCATATCGCAAACATATTCATCAAGCTGGGAATTAATAATAAAAGCAAACTGTCTATCGAATTAGCCAAGATTTCGATTTAGTAAAAACATCCAATCCGGCAAATAATTAATCAGTCAATGATAAGGGGCGTTCAATCGCTCCCTATCTTGTTTACATTAAACGATGCTGCACGCTTCACCAAACGCCAGTCTTGGGTTGCGCGGGTAGATTCCTTTTGTATCTCCGTAGCCGAGGTTGCACATGAAGTTTGATTTTACGCTCGTGCCTGCGAAAAACAGTTCATCCACTTTGGCGTTGTCGAAGCCGGCCATCGGGCCACAGTCCAGGCCGAGGGCGCGTGCGGCGATGATGAGGTATGCACCTTGCAGTGTGCCATTGCGAAAAGCGGTGAGGTCGGCAAGTGCCGCGTTGCTTTCGAATATGCTGCGCGCTTTGGGATTGGGCAGGAAGAGCTTGGGGAGCTGTTCGAAGAAGCATGTGTCGTAGCCGATGATGGCGGTGACGGGCGCGGCCATGGTTTTGGCGCGGTTGCCTTCCATCATTGCCTGGTCGAGTTTTTCTTTCGAGGCTTTGCTTTTGACGAACACGATGCGCGCAGGGCTACAGTTCATTGCTGTGGGTGCCATGCGCAGGGTATCGTAAAGTTGCTGCAGCAATTGATCGGAAACCTCGCGTTCTTGCCATGCGTTGAGCGTGTGAGCTTCGAGGAATAGTTGGTCGAATGCGGTTTGGTTCAATGGAGTATTGGGCATATTGGGCTTACGTGTATTAGTTGAGTTTTATGAAATACGAGGTGTGAATTTTATACTGATCGGGAGAGAAATTTTTACTTTGTAAAATGAACAGTACCCCAATCGGGTAAGCTCGATAGGGTAAACTCCATCGATGTTTGTTATCCGGTCTATATTGTTATGAAAAAAGTTGTCCCGACCAAGGCCGAAATTGCGCTGATGGAACCGTTTGTCGGCCTCCCGCTGGAGCATATTTTTGTGCCGGTTAGCCGGGAAGAGTTCGCGTCTGCCACTGCCGAAATTAAAGCTGAGGGGCTTGTTGGCTTCGATACCGAATCCAAACCGACGTTTGCTATCGGCGAAGTCAGTGAAGGGCCGCACCTTGTGCAATTTGCTTTACCCGACAAGGCTTATTTGTTTCAACTGCATCGTGCGGAGGGGCTGCCGTTTCTGATCGAGTTGCTGCAATCGGAACAGCTTATCAAAGTTGGCTTCGACCTTAAATCGGACAACGCGCATGTCTATGCGAAATTCGGCATCCGCTTGGGCGGTGTGGTCGATCTCAATACCGTGTTCAGCATGGACGGTTACCTCAAACACATGGGCGTGCGCACGGCGGTGGGCTTGGTGTTTAAACAGCGCTTTGCCAAGTCGAGGAAAATCACCACCTCCAACTGGTCGCAGCATGAGCTCACTCCGCAGCAATTGCTCTACGCGGCAAACGATGCCTACGCGGCGCTAAAAGTTTTGCAGGCGCTTAACCTGCCACGAGATGAATTGCCTATCATGGGGGCGACTCAGAGTTCAGACAGCTTGGCCTAAGAACAATTCTTTGGTAAGCGCTAAATCCAAAAAGTTTATTAGAGCCGATCATCCCTTCCCCTTTTAAGGGGGAAGGTTAGGATGGGGGTAATAGTGGTGAATACACACGTTTCTACCCCCTCCCTAGCCCTCCCCCTTAAAGGGGGAGGGGACTTGAGTTAAACAATTCAATGGATAACGTCGAATCGTTACAGGACTAGCCTTCTTCTTTCGCCATCTCCAGCTCTAACCAGCCTTCTTCCAGCTCGACCACTTTTGCTTGCAGTCGCGCGTGCTCGGCATTCAGTTGGCTGACTTTGGCGCGGTCGGGATTCGCGTAAGTGGCGGGGTCGGCGAGCTGCTGATTGACGGCGGCGAGCTCTGCCTGTGCCGCCGTCAGTGCAGTTTCGAGTTTGTTTTGTTTCGACTGTAGTGCTTTGCGGTTGGGTTTGGACGCGCTCTGTTGGCGCGGCTTTTCCGGCTGAGTTTGCGCGGCGGCTTCGCGCGGACGGCGGGTTTCGATCCAGCTCTTATAGTCCTCCAAGTCACCATCGAACAGTTTGGCTTCGCCATCGGCTACCAACCATAGCTCGTCGGCCACGGCGCGGATCAGGCTGCGGTCATGCGACACGATCATCACGGCACCGGCGTATTCCTCCAGCGCGATGGTGAGGGCATCGCGCATGTCGAGGTCGAGGTGATTGGTGGGTTCGTCGAGCAGCAGCAGGTGCGGCTTCTGCCAGGCCAGCAGCGCGAGCGCAAGACGGCTTTTTTCGCCGCCGGAAAAGCTGGCCACCGGACGGTCTTCGCTGTCTCCTGCCAGGCCGAAGCGACCGAGGAAGCTGCGCAACGTCAGCGCGGTTTCTTTGGGTGCCAGCCGCTCCATGTGTTGCAGCGGGGTGGCGGCGCTGTCCAGATTTTCCAATTGATGTTGGGCGAAGTAGCCGATGCGGATGTCGGGCGTGATCTCAAGCGTGCCCGAGGTGGGCTGCAACTCGCCCACCAGCAGCTTGATCAGCGTAGATTTGCCCGCGCCGTTGGGGCCGAGCAAGGCGATGCGCGCACCGGCACGCAGGATCAGATCGATGTTCTTGAACAGTGTTTTGTCGCCATAGGCGAAGCCCATCTTGTCCGCGCGCAGCAACAAATCCGGGCTGCGTTCCGGCGCTTCGATTTCCAGCTCGAAATGGCCGTCGGTGACATGCACGGCGGCGATGCGCGTGATCCGCTCCAGCGCCTTGATGCGGCTTTGCGCCTGTCTGGCCTTGGTAGCCTGGGCGCGGAAGCGACGCACAAAATCTTCCATGTGGGCGATCTTTTCCTGTTGCCGTTCGAAGGCCTGATTTTGCTGCGCGATTTTTTCCGCGCGGGTGCGCTCAAAGTCGTCGTAGTCGCCGGTGTAGCAGTCGATGGTCTGGTCGTGCACATGCGCGATGCGATTGACGCAGGCGTTGAGGAATTCGCGGTCATGCGAGACCAGCAAAATGCTGCCAGGGTAGCGCGCCAGATATTGTTCGAGCCAGAGAATCGCTTCGAGGTCAAGGTGATTGGTGGGTTCGTCCAGCAGCAACAGGTCGGCGCGGTGCATCAGCGCGCGTGCCAGATTCAAACGCATGCGCCAGCCGCCGGAAAAACTGGTCACCGGACGTTCCAGCGTGTCGTTGGCAAAGCCCAGTCCGTTCAGCAGTTGCGCGGCGCGCGCCTTTGCACCGTAACCATCGATGGCTTCATAGCGGTGTTGCGCGTCGAACCAAGCCGTGTCGTGATTTTCGCGTGCCAGCGTTTGCTCCAACAAACGCAATTCCGCATCGCCGTCGAGCACGAATTCCAGCGCGGGCTGCTCCGAGTTGGCGATCTCCTGTTCGACGAAGGCGATGGTCTTGCCGGACTGCATGGAAACTTCGCCACCGTCCGGTTTGATTTCGCCGCGTATCAGGCGGAACAGCGTGGATTTGCCGCAGCCGTTCTTGCCGACCAGCCCGATACGCTGGTCGGCGAAGGCCTGGAGATTCACATTCTGGAGCAGCGGGATACCGCCTTGCAGGTAAGTCAGGTTCTGGATATTGAGCATGGTGCGATGATAGCAGACGGGAGCTATGCCGGTCTTCAAGGTGACGCATGCAACGTGGTTTTTTAAATCAATACGGGCGGCAACGCTGAGCTAAAATACGGGTCAAAGTTACGCAGCCTCACTCAGGCGATACACGGCAAACTCTTTAATGACCCCGACCAATAATCTGCAAGACCTGCAACCGCGCTCGGTATGGGCGCATTTCGCCACACTATGCGCGATACCGCGTTCATCTTTGCACGAGGCAGCGCTGCGTGAGCATCTTATCGGCTGGGCGCAAGCACGCGGCATCGCCGCTATTGTCGATGGCGCGGGTAACCTGATCTTGCGGAAGCCAGCCAGCCCCGGCTGCGAAGCGATGCCCGGCGTGATTCTGCAAGGCCATCTCGATATGGTGTGTCAGGTTAATACCGGAACTCAGCATGATTTCGAGCGTGACCCGGTAGTGCGCGATGGCTGGCTGATTGCAGAAGACACGACACTGGGTGCGGACAACGGTATCGGTGTGGCACTGGCGCTGGCTGCGCTGGAAGAGCCGGGCTTAATCCATCCGGCTCTGGAAGTGCTGCTCACCGTCAACGAGGAATCCGGCATGGACGGCGCGCGCGGGTTGTTGTTCGGCACGTTGCGCGGCAGCACGCTGATCAATCTGGACACCGAGGAGTGGGGACATTTCTATCTGGGCTGTGCAGGCGGTGTGGATGTTGAAGTGCGCCATGAATGCACACAGGAAAATAGTCCGCCGGACTATGCGATTCTGCGCTTTGATGTGTCCGGTTTGCGCGGCGGTCATTCCGGCATCGACATTCATCTCGGACGCGGCAATGCGATCAAGCTGCTGGCAGAGGCCTTGCGCGATTTGTCTGCACATACTGATCTGCGCTTGCTTGAGTTGAATGGCGGTACCGCGCGCAATGCGATTCCGCGCGAAGCGTTTGCGGTGTGCGCGCTGCCTGTTGCCGCTGCGCTGAATATCGGTGAGTGGGTGCAGCATCGGCATGAGGCATGGCGGCAGCGCTTCGCCGGGGTGGATGCCAATGTGGCGCTCGCATGCAAGCCGGACGATATGCCGATAAGTAAAGCTATCCATCAGGCAGAGCGTGATCGGCTACTCACGTTTCTCGACATCGCGGCAAATGGTGTTGCACAGATGAGCGATGTCTTTCCGGGCGTGGTGGATATTTCCGACAATCTCGGTGTGGTGAATCTAGTTCAGGGTGCATTTAAAGCTACCTTCAAAGTACGTTCGCTGCATGATGCGCGCGCAGATGCGCTGGCCGATAAATTAATTGCTCGTGCGGCCAGTTACGATTTGCACGCATGGAAAGACGGCGCGTATCCGGGCTGGACACCGAACCCGTCATCCGCTTTGCTCGCGTTGTGCCAGCAGGTTTACGCCGCACAGTTCGGCAAGCCCGCCAGTGTGCAAGTGATTCATGCCGGACTGGAATGCGGCCTACTTGCCGCCAGTCATCCGCATTTGGACATGATCTCGTTCGGCCCCGACATTTGTGGCGCACACGCGCCGGGCGAACGCGTTGAGATAGCATCGGTCGGCTACTGCTGGCAGTTGCTCAAGGCGGTGTTGCAGGCGTTGGCAACTGATGAACCCAGAAAAACATTTGTCCACGAAAAACACGAAAAATTTAAAAGACCCCATGCTGTGGATTGATACCCAATAGGTGAGTCGTTGAACCAATTCAAACCTAGATTTATTTCGTGCCTTTCGTTAACCAGCCGCTTGCCCCGTTTTTTGGGGCTTAGCGGAATGGCTAGGGGCTTCATCAGTTTTCGTGGACGAATTGCTGTCTTTAAATATGAATAACACACAGACACAGATAATCGAGCTGCACCCGCTGGCACCACCCAAGCCCGAGTACGGTGCGCGCTGCAATGGTTGCGGAGTTTGTTGTGCGGCGGAGCCATGTCCGGTGGCTCATTTTTTCTTGTTTCAGTTTAAGGGAAGCTGCCGTGCGTTATTGTGGCAGAGTGATACGGGGCGTTATGTTTGTGGCATGGTAGTTTGCCCGGATCAATATGTAAGCTGGATTCCGCGATGCTGGCGCGAGCGTATGGGACGGTTTTTTGCCAGCCGCATAGCAACAGAATGCGGCTGCGACTTCGCCGCCGTAGTGCTCGATACACCAACTTGATAATCAGATATTTGTATATGCGGATAATTCGGTCAAAGCAAATGCGTAACTTTATTCTCTTCGGAGTGCTAGTAATCAGCGTGTTGCGCGGAGCGGAAGCATTGGCTGTACCCGACGAAATCGAGGTGTACACCGATGATATAAATGCACCAGGTGAATTCGCCGTGGAGTCGCATATCAATTACGCCATTACCGGGACGCAGATGCCAGCTTATCCGGGGCAGATGCCATCAAATCATGTCTTGCAAATTACGCCTGAATTTTCTTATGGGCTCACTAAAAGTTTGGAAGCAGGACTGTATGTGCCGTTCGCTTTTGCATCTGAGGGCAATTCGTATTTCAATGATTTTCGTGCGCGCTTGAAATACATCGCGCCGCGTCAGGGCGAAGAAAAACTATTCTATGGACTGAATTTGGAAGCTGGCAGTGCTCCGTTGCGCACTTCGCCGAGTTCGCCGTTGATGGAGTTCAGACCAATCATCGGCTATCGGGCTGAACAGTGGTTGCTGAGCTTTAATCCGATTCTGAGTATTGCACTGGCAAATAACGCAAGTAATCAACCGCAGTTTGCGCCCTCGTTGAAATGGACGCATAGCGCGAACAATGAGGTTTACGCAGGCTTGGAATATTACGGCGAGTATGGTGCATGGAATAATGTTCTTCCAGAGAACCAGCTCTCACACACGGTGTATGCCGTGGTTGATGTGGCAACGCACGCGCTGGAAGCCAATTTCGGTATCGGTCATGGATTTGTAAATGCTGCCGATGCTTGGGTGGTGAAGGCGATCGTTGCCTTGCCGTTCAAATAGTACAGGGGGCGGGAAAACTTGCTTATCGCGTAGCGCGAATTGATTTAAGGCCGTTGTGATGAGGGCCGAATTAGTCAGTTCTGCCGCTATTTTTCGTGTTGAACGGCGCAACGACCACTTTACTGTAAAAGAAGGTTGATAACATGAAGATTTTTGAAGTAACATCGCGTTCCGGCGCAGCCACATAATAAAAATTCATTTCGTTGGCACGCGACCAGCACACTTCAAGAACAATTTAATTGAAACGGAAGGTTACATGGCTTTGATGATAGGGGTTCCAAGGGAAATAGCTTCAGGGGAAAAGCGCGTTGCTACTGTGCCGGATGTTGTTGAGAAACTCATCAAGTTGGGTTTTTCGGTGGCCGTGGAATCCGGTGCCGGAGATGCAGCGAATTTCAGTGATGATACTTATCGCGCCGCAGGTGCCACGATTATCGAGGGAGCGGCCCAGTTATGGGCTACATCTGACATCGTGTTCAAAGTATGCGTACCGACGACGGAAGAAGTCGGCCTCCTGCGCGAAGGCGGCAACTTGATTGGATTCATCTGGCCGTCGCAGAATCCCGAACTGATGCAGCAACTGGCGGCAAAGAAGGCCACCGTGCTGGCCATCGACTGTCTGCCGCGCATGTTGAGCCGCGCACAAAAGATGGATGCGTTGACCTCACAGGCTGGCGTAGCCGGTTACCGGGCAGTCATCGAGGCCGCCAATGCCTTCGGTCGCTTCTTCAACGGCCAGATCACGGCTGCGGGCAAGGTTCCGCCGGCCAAGGTCTTCATCGCCGGTGCGGGCGTGGCCGGTCTGGCAGCCATCGGCACCGCCGCTGGTCTGGGCGCTATCGTGCGTGCCAACGACACCCGTGCCGAAGTAGCCGATCAGGTCAAATCCCTGGGCGGCGAATTCGTGAAGGTCGAGTATGAGGAAGAAGGTGGCGGCGGCGGTGGCTACGCCAAGGTGATGAGTGAGGGCTTCCAGCAGGCACAGCGCGAGATGTACGCCAAGCAGGCAAAGGAAGTGGACATCATCATCACGACCGCATTGATCCCCGGCAAGCCCGCGCCCAAGCTGATCACCGCCGAGATGGTGAAAAGCATGAAGCCGGGTAGCGTCATCATTGACATGGCGGCCGAACGGGGCGGCAACTGCGAACTGACCGAGCCTGGTCAGGCGGTGGTAAAGCATGGCGTGACCATCGTCGGTTACACCGATCTGAATAGTCGTTTGGCCAAGCAGTCTTCCACCCTGTATGGAACCAATCTGTTCCGTTTGGCCGAAGAGTTGTGCAAGACCAAGGACGGCATCATCAACGTCAATATGGAAGATGAGGCTATTCGCGGCCTGACGGTCGTCAAGGATGGCGTGGTCACCTGGCCTGCACCAGCGCCGAAACAACCGGCGGCACCGGCCAAATCGGCTGCTGCCAAAGCCGCACCGGCTCCCGCGCACGGTCATGGCGGCGGTGGTGCCCCGGCTTCCGCTGGCAAAACGGCAGCGATATTCGGTATTGCCGCGCTGCTGTTCCTGCTTATCGGTGCTTATGCTCCCGCAGCGTTCCTCGGCCACTTTACCGTGTTTGTGCTCGCCTGTTTCATCGGTTACATGGTGGTGTGGAATGTCACTCCGGCTTTGCATACGCCGCTGATGAGCGTCACCAACGCAATCAGTAGCATTATCGCCATCGGTGCACTGGTGCAGATCGCGCCACCGTTGTTGGGTGGTGGCGAGCGGGCCGATGACTGGATACGCTGGCTGGCAGTTGCGGGCATCGCGCTCACTACGGTCAATATGTTCGGTGGCTTCGCTGTTACTCAGCGCATGCTGGCGATGTTCCGCAAATAATTTAAGAGCTAAGGTACACACTATGTCTGCAAGTTTGGCAACCGTCTCGTATATCGGCGCGACTATTCTTTTTATCCTCAGCCTCGGCGGCCTCTCCCATCCGGAGACTTCACGGCGCGGTAATCTCTACGGCATGATCGGCATGACCATCGCCGTGCTGGCAACCATCTTCGGCCCGCGCGTTACCATAGCCGGTCTGCCCTGGATCATCGGCGCCATGGCCGTTGGCGGCAGCGTCGGCATTTACGCCGCGCGCAAAGTGAAAATGACCGAGATGCCGGAACTGGTGGCGTTGATGCACAGTCTGGTCGGTCTTGCCGCAGCGCTGGTCGGCTATGCCAATTACATCGACCCCGCAGCGGCACTTGGCTTGAGCAGTGCAGAAAAAGCCATTCACGAGAGCGAAATTTACATCGGCATCCTGATCGGTGCGATTACTTTTTCCGGCTCCATCATCGCCTTCGGCAAACTGTCCGGCAAGATCGGCGGCAAGCCGCTGTTGCTGCCTGCGCGCCACTGGATGAATCTCATCGGTTTGGTTGTTGTCGTCATTTTCGGCTGGCAGTTCCTGCACTCCGAATCGATCGGCGCGGGCATGATTGCGCTGACCGTGATGACTGTGATTGCGCTGTTGTTCGGTATCCACATGGTGATGGCTATCGGCGGTGCCGATATGCCGGTAGTGGTGTCGATGCTGAACAGTTACTCCGGTTGGGCGGCGGCGGCAACCGGCTTCATGCTGAACAATGACCTGCTGATCGTCACCGGCGCGCTGGTGGGTTCCTCCGGCGCGATTCTTTCCTACATCATGTGTCGCGCGATGAACCGCCATTTTATCAGCGTGATTGCGGGCGGTTTCGGTACCGCTGGCGGCACGGTGGTTGTGGCCAGTGGCGACGCACAACCGGTTGGTGAAGTGGTGGCGATCAGTGCGGTTGAAACTGCCGAACTGTTGCGCGAAGCAAGAAGTGTGATCATCGTACCGGGCTATGGCATGGCAGTAGCGCAAGCCCAGCACACCGTCTACGAAATTACTCAGCTCTTGCGCGAAAAAGGCATCAATGTGCGCTTCGGCATCCACCCTGTGGCAGGTCGCATGCCCGGTCACATGAACGTGCTGCTGGCTGAAGCCAAAGTGCCGTATGACATCGTGCTGGAAATGGACGAACTCAACGCGGACTTTCCGGACACCGATGTTGCCATGGTGATCGGTGCCAACGACATCGTCAATCCGGGGGCGCAGGATGATCCGAACAGCCCCATCGCCGGCATGCCGGTGCTGGAAGTATGGAAAGCCAAGACTTCTATTGTGATGAAACGTAGCATGGCTTCCGGTTATGCGGGTGTGGACAATCCGCTGTTCTACAAGGAAAACAACCGCATGTTATTCGGCGATGCCAAGAAGATGCTGGAAGAAGTATTCGTTGCACTAAAGTCGTAATCCCCGCAGAGGGATACGTCGCAATACCAGGAGTGAGGTGAGCGGGGGGTAAGGGAGAAGGGCGATTTGCCTCCTTTTTCCTTATCCTTGCCCGTTCTCTTTTCTGGAAGCCGTTGTACGCTCAATGGATACTCGTATTGAATAAGCAATTTTTTCGCAGTGATTGGGTGCGAGCCAGCTTGTTGGCTCTCGCTTATTTCGTGACTGCAAAAATAGGCCTTTCATTTTCTTTGCTGGAACACTCGGTCACCGTGTTCTGGCCTCCTTCCGGAATTGCTCTGGCTGCTTTATTGCTGTACGGCTATCGCCTGTGGCCGGGCGTGTTTGTCGGTGCGCTTTTTGCCAACTGGGGCGCGAGTATTCTGGTGTTGCCGGTTGTCGGCATGGCGATTGGTGCCACGCTGGAAGCCTTGCTCGCGGCCTATCTGCTCAACCGTGATGCGCGCTTTTCAGTGAGGCTGGATGAGGCGCGCGATATTTTCCGCCTGATGTGGCGGGGGGGGATAATCAGTGCTCTGGTAAGCGCGATTATCGGCGTGTTGTGTCTGAAATGGGCCGGCGCGATACACTGGCAACAATACGGGCAGACCATATTGTTCTGGTGGATGGGAGATGCGCTGGGCATCGTGCTGTTTGCACCTATGGTAATCGCGTTCTTCCGCCATCGTGCTTTTGCGTGGACACCAGACTATCGAAAACAGGCAACATTGATGTTCGGTATTTTGCTGTTGATGTGTCTTTTAATTTTCACCGATCTGAGCAAAGACCTGTTCGGGCGTCAATTCAGAGTGTTCATGCTGTTGCCCATGATCGTGTGGGCTGCGCTCAGTTTTAATTCGCGTGTCGTGAGTTTAGTGCTGCTGATCGTTTCGTTTGCAACGCTGTACAGCGCTGCCAGCGGACAAGGCTATTTCGGTATTTATTCTGTTTCCAACGTGTTCGATATTTGGGGTTTTCTGGTTATTATTGGAATACTCGGCATGACACTTGCGGCGGTAAATTTTCAGCGTAATCGCGCCCGTATCAAACTAGAGCGCAGTGAACGTAACTTGAAACGTGCGCAACATGTTTCAAAGATCGGCAGTTGGGAATTGGATATCGTCAAAAATAAAACCGAATGTTCGGATGAAACCTGCCTGATATTTGGCCGGCCTCCCGCTGCGATGCTGAGCAATGAAATATTTTTCAGCTCCATTCATCCGGACGATGTTGAAAAACAGGCGGAGGCGTGGAAACTGGCCTTGCAGGGCGAAGCTTACGACACAGAACATCGTATTCTCGTACAGGACGAAATCAAATGGGTACGGATGCATGCCGAGTTTGATTTTGACGAGAATGGGAAAGCGGTATTTTGTTTCGGCACCATAGCCGACATCAGCCAGAGCAAGCTGGAGGAAGATAAATTACGTCTGGCGGCCAAGGTGTTTGAAAGCACCCACGAGGCAATCCTGATTTCAGACCACAACAACAATATTGTTGCGGTGAATGAAGCGTTCACCAATATGACCGGCTATACCCTTGCCGATATAAAAGGGCGCGACCCGAAATTGCTGTCGTCGGGCGAACATGATGCAGCGTTTTATCGGGACATGTGGCAATCGATTAATATGCTGGGAAGCTGGCAGGGTGAAATTGTCGACAAGAATAAAGCGGGGAAACATTTCTATAAACACATGGCAATTAATGTGGTGAGAAATGAGCTAGACCTCGTCAGCCACTATGTGTCTATCTCCAGCGATATTTCCGAGCGTAAAGAATACGACAAGAATATCCATTTTTTAGCCTATTTCGATGTGCTGACCGGATTGCCAAACCGGACTTTATTGCGTGATCGACTGGGCCAGTTGATCGCCACCTCCCATCGTGACGGTACTCAATTCGCTTTGCTGTTTCTGGATTTGGATCGCTTCAAATACATCAATGACTCGATGGGACATTCGGTTGGCGACAAGCTCCTGCAATCGGTTGCGCAGCGCTTGCAGGCTTGCATACGGGAAGGGGACACGGTCTCGCGCATCGGTGGGGATGAATTCATTGTGTTGCTGCGCGAGGTCGATGAGCAGGGGGTGGCATCGGTCGCCGAAAAGTTGCTGCACAGTCTGGCTGTGCCGTTCAATCTCAACGGACAGGAAATTTCAACTTACGCCAGTATCGGAATTGCACTTTATCCGCAACACTCAATTGATCTCGACGTGCTGATGAAAAACGCCGATGCGGCGATGTATAACGCCAAGGAAAATGGCCGCAATACCTATAAATTCTTTATGCCGGAAATGAATTTCCGTGCGAATCAGGTTTTTCAGATGGAAAAGGATATGCGGGTGGCGTTGGATCAGGATCAGTTTATGCTGTTCTATCAACCGCAAGTCGACCTGGCAACCGGAGTTGTCTGCGGTGCTGAAGCGTTGATACGCTGGAAGCATCCCGAGAAAGGTCTTGTTTCTCCCGCCGATTTTATTCCGATTGCGGAAGAGACCGGCCAGATCGTGACGATTGGGGAGTGGGTGTTGCGCACTGCCTGCTGGCGCTTCGCGTCATGGCAGAAGCAGGGATTACCCATGATTCCTGTTGCGGTTAATTTGTCTATCCGGCAATTGCGGCAACCGAATTTGGCCGATGTGGTCGAGTCGGTGTTGAAAGAAACAGGCTTGAGTCCGGAGTATCTGGAATTGGAAATTACCGAAGGCATCATGATGGGCGATACCAAGGCCGCCATGGAATTTTTGCTACGCATGCGCAAGCTGGGCGTGCAAATGGCCATCGACGATTTCGGTACCGGTTTTTCCAGCTTGAGTTATCTCAAAAATCTGCCGGTGAATAAACTTAAGATCGACCAGTCATTTGTACGCGATATTGGCAGCGATGAAAGCGATGTGGCAATCATTCGTTCCATAATCGGTCTCGGTCATCGTCTGGAAATGAAAGTGATCGCGGAAGGCGTGGAAACTTTGGAGCAACTGGATTTCTTGCGTTTGCGTGGTTGTGATGAGATTCAAGGTTATTTCTTTAGTCGCCCTCTTGCGGCTGATGATTTCTTCAAATTTGTCTGCGCTAAACCAAAATTGGACTAATCCAAAAATAAAGCAGTTGTCCACGAAAAACACGAAAAAATTCATATAACTCCATGCTATGAAGCACAACCCGATGGGGCGCGCGAACGAATTAAACTTGCTGTTTTATTTCGTGCATTTCGTTAACCAGCCGCTTGCCCCGTTTTTTGGGGCTTTGCGGAATGGCTAGGGGCTTCATCAGTTTTCGTGGATGAATTGCCGTTTTTGGTCATTCAAGGCCGGGCGGAGTCTGGAAACAACGGGAAACCGTTCAAGGTGAGTTCTTTGTGCTATAAGTTCAGACTTGTAAGTTGTGTTCGGCAACGCACAGAGAGCAATATAGGCGATTGTGTAAATTTCTGTGCTTACTGAGTTCGTTTGGAATTCAGTCTCTCCTACTGCTTGGGTATCCGACAATGGCTTCTACCAATTGATTTGTATGTCAGAACGACTACAGCCTAAACAGAACCATCTGCTCAGCGCGCTGCCTGATGATGTATTCGAACGTCTTTCACCGAATCTCGAATTGATTTCGATGCCACTTGGTCAGGTTCTCTATGAATCCGGCGGACAGTTGCAGCATGTCTATTTCCCCACGACCGCCATCTTGTCTTTGCACTACATTATGGAGAGCGGTGCCTCTGCCGAAATTGCTGGAGTGGGCAATGAGGGCGTACTCGGAATTTCACTTTTTAT
Source organism: Gallionellaceae bacterium (assembly GCA_003151655.1). Lineage (GTDB taxonomy): Bacteria > Pseudomonadota > Gammaproteobacteria > Burkholderiales > Gallionellaceae > PALSA-1006. The sequence continues at coordinate 18,989 of PLYB01000191.1, forward strand.
GGGCGGTAATACTACGCCCAGTAGAGCCACGGTGCAGACGGCAGGTAGTGGTTACCGGTTGAAAGGGAAGCTGATGCTGGAGGAATTCAATCGTGCGGGGCCGATGATGCGTTTGATGCTGCGTTACACGCAGGCGTTAATGACGCAAATGTCGCAAACTGCGGTGTGCAATCGCCATCATTCAGTCGAGCAGCAGTTGTGCCGCTGGCTGNNCATGCTCGGCGTACGCCGCGAAAGTATTACGGAAACTGCGGTGATGTTGCAGCGCTCGGGACTGATCAGTTATCGCCGTGGTCACATTACCGTGCTGGATCGCACAGGATTGGCGGATCGCGCTTGCGAATGTTATGACGTGGTCAAGAAAGAGTTTCATCGGCTGCTCAAGGATGCCGCCGCCACAAAAAGTATTTTGCAAACTCAAAGCGTCGACCCGTACCGGGATCGCTAGGAATTAAGCCATGTCCGAAGAAATTCGCAATCTCGCCGCTCTCGAAAATGCTGCCAATGCGGACGGTGGTGTAGAAGAGATTCGTCGGCTGAAGGCGCTGCTTAAAGCCGGAGCTTTGCAGAAGGCGATTCTCAATAGCGCCAATTTTTCCAGTATCGCCACCGATGAAAAAGGTGTCATTCAAATATTTAATGTTGGTGCCGAGCGCATGCTGGGCTACGCGGCAGCGGATGTCCTGAACAAATTTACTCCTGCGGATATTTCTGATCCGCAAGAAGTGATTGCGCGTGCGCAAGCATTGAGCATCGAACTCGGCACTTCGGTTTCACCCGGCTTCGAAGCGCTGGTGTTCAAGGCATCGCGCAGGATCGAAGATATCTACGAGCTGACATACATCCGCAAGAATGGTAGCCGTTTCCCGGCGATGGTATCGGTTACCGCGCTACGCGATGCAAAAAACGCAATTATCGGATACCTGCTGATCGGTACGGATAACACCGCACGCAAACAGATCGAAGAAGAAAAGTTGCATTTGCTTGAGATTCAGGAAGAGACGAATATAAAACTGAAACAGGCCAACATCACGTTGCAGGAGAGCGAGGAAAAACTCGCGGTTACGCTCAATTCCATTGGCGATGCAGTGGTAACCACTGATGCCAAAGGCTGTGTGACGCTGCTGAACCCACATGCCGAAAAACTCACCGGTTGGATGCGGGCAGAAGCCACGGGCCGCCCGGTAGCGGAAATTCTTAACATCATTCATCAGGACTCCCGGCTACCCGCTACTATCCCGGTAATGGAAACGCTGAAGCATGGCACGACACAGGAAATGACCAATCACACTGTACTGATTGCGCGCGATGGCAGCGAATGTATGATTGCCGACAGTTGTGCGCCGATTCGGGGGCGCGATGGTCAGGTGGTCGGTGCCGTGCTGGTGTTCCGCGATGTAACCGAAGAATACGCCGCGCAGCAGACCGTACGCGACCAGCAGTTTTACACGCGCTCGCTGATTGAGTCCAACATCGATGCGATGATTACGACTGATCTGCACGGCATTATCACCGATGTTAATAAACAGATGGAGATGCTCACCAGTTACACTCGTGACGAGTTGATCGGTGCGCCGTTCAAGAATTATTTCACCGATTCCGGTCTGGCCGAGGCGGGTATCAAGCAGGTACTGAAAAATAAAAAGCTTAATGACTACGAGTTGATTGCGCGTGCCAGCGACGGCAAAGAAACGGTGGTGTCATGCAATGCCACCACCTTTCACAACCGCGACGGGAAGCTGCAAGGCGTGTTCGCCGTGGCACGCAACATCACCGAACGCAAACGTCTGGATCAGGTACTGCTGCGCAAGAACTCCGAACTGGAAATTGCCAAATCAGTCGCTGAAAAAGCTAACCTTGCAAAATCGGTTTTTCTTTCCAGTATGAGTCATGAGTTGCGTACGCCACTCAATGCCATTCTCGGCTTCGCCC
>PLYB01000034.1 GCA_003151655.1 Gallionellaceae bacterium
GTGAGCCCGGAGACCGGCCTTGAGTATAGCCAGGAAATGCTGCGGGCGGCACATGGATGGTAGGGCAGCTAGCTATTCCGCTTAGTTTCTGCACTTCCTTCTTGTTATCTGTACTTTGCGACATTTCCTGAATTTGAACATTCCAACGGGGAACCTTGGAACTGACTCAGGAAAATCTTAATGAAAATCAGAAACAAACTTTTTGCAGCCATGTTGTGCGTGGCATGCTCGCTAGCCCATGCGGCGACAGATGCCCCCCTTGAAATAACCGTAGTTACCGGCACACGTATTGAGCAACCGCTCAAGCAATCGCTGGCCAGCACCACAGTGCTAACCGCACAGGATATCCGCGATTCGCAGGCAGCCGATGTGCCGACCATTCTACGCAATGTGGCGGGAGTGGAGATTTCGCAGAATGGTGGAATGGGTAAAACATCAAGCCTGTACTTGCGCGGCACGAATAGTACGCAAGTTTTGGTGCTGCTGGATGGCGTACGTATTAATTCAGCTACTACCGGAACAACCTCGTTGGATCAGATCATGTTGGATCAAGTGGATCATATTGAAGTGGTGCGCGGTAATGCCAGTGCTCTGTATGGTTCTGAAGCCATCGGCGGAGTGATCCAGATATTTACCAAGCGTGGTTCAGGTATACCTGCCATGAATGTGAGCGCTGGCTTGGGCAATCAGGGTACGCAGCGTTTATCTACCGGCGTGGGCGGTGCTACGGAGGGAGCAGATTTTAATGTGCAGGTTTCCACCTTCAAAACAGATGGTGTTCCGGCATTAAATTCCGCGCTGGTGGCTAACACCAATTCAAACCCGGATGGCTATAGGAATAACAGCATATCCGCCAACTTGGGGCATACGTTTAATGCGGATCACCGCGTTTCGGCTTCGTTGTTTGGTAGCGACGGCAACAACCAGTACAACAGTCGGTTTAATGCGAGTCAAAACGATGTAAATACCAATCGCGAACAAATATGGAAGCTTTCATTAGCTTCGGATGACAAAATTAGCGAAACTTGGCACAGCAAGCTGCAATTGGCCAATGGAGTGGATCAGTACCGGGACTATTTAAATGACCTTCCGACATTTTACGGTTCGCTATTTCAGACCAGCAGCAATCAACTGACTTGGCAAAATTCACTGCACTTGGACGACAGCAAGCAACTTTTGCTGGGGGTGGAAGCGTTGCAACAGAATGTTTCCAGCGACATCAATCCTGGCTACGCGCAGAGCACGCGCCAAGTGAATAGCCTGTTTGCCGGTTATACGGGGCACTATGGCGCGCACCAGATACAGCTTAATGCGCGCCAGGACAATAATTCCCAATATGGCGCAGCTAATACGGGTTTGCTGGGTTATGGTTATGCTTTTACTGATGCATGGCGCGCCACTACTAGCTACAGTACAGCGTTCAGGGCTCCGACCTTCAATGAGCTGTATTATCCGGGCTATGGCAATCAGGCTGTCAAGCCGGAACAGTCGCAAAATATCGAAGCAGGGGTGCATTATTTAGCGCAGAGCGGGCAGCAATTTGACGCGGTATATTTTGACAACCGGATAAGCAACTTGATAAATACAGTGCTGGTTGACCCGGTGAATTATGTATACCAAGCTCAAAATATTGGTCTGACGCGTATCAACGGAGTCGAGCTTAGTTATGCCGGATGGTTTGGTGATACTGGCGTAAAGACGGCGTTGACTTCGCAAAATCCACGCAATGATATTACCGGGGTACAACTGGATCGACGTTCCAAGCTGTATAGCAGTGCCAGTGTGACGCAACAGTTTGGACTATGGCAGGCGGGCGGCGAGTGGCAGTACAACGGGACGCGACCGGATGCGAGTAACACTAAAACCTTGGAAATATACAACGTATTCAACTTGACTGCCGGTTATGTCATCAGCAAACAAATGAGATTGTCATTGCGTGCGGATAATCTCACTAACCAGAACGACAGCAATGCATACGGCTATAGCCCATTGGGGCGACGCCTGTTTGTCGGCATCAATTACCTGCCATAAGCGGTAAAATACGCGGGAGGAGTGGATTGGCTATTCCCTCCGCTTAACTTAAAGGAGTAATCATGCCAATTCTTTCAAAGCGCAATACTGTTATTCTTGCGATTGTCCTGTCCGTTATGATGTGGGTGACCCGCAACCACCATGCCATGACGTTGACCCATCTGCCTGATGCCTCGTGGGCAATTTTCTTTTTGCTCGGGTTTTACTTTCGGGAACGCATGATTTTGCCGTTGTTCTTGGCACAGGCGGCAATAATCGACTATCTCTCCATCACCCAGTTCGGCACCAGCGACTATTGTGTGACATCCGCTTATGCTTTCTTGTTGCCGGCGTATTTCATGCTGTGGTTGGCGGGTAAGTGGTATGTCGCACGTTACCAGTTCCATGTGCGCACCTTACCTCTGTTCGCGGCGGCAGCACTAACTGGTACCGCGCTTTGCGAATTGATTTCCAGCGGCAGCTTCTATTTTCTTGGCGGGCATTTTGCGGACACGAGTTTGTCTGAATTCGCACTGCGCTTTGCTCAATATTTTCCCTTCAGCTTAGGCTATATCGCGCTGTACCTTGGGTGCGCTGCATCGATTCACATTCTGCTGGTCAGTGCACAGCGGCCTTCTGCTACCGCTCAATGACCGAGGCAAGCGAGCGCAATGCGCGCCACCAACAACAGATGATGCGCAAGAAGGCCGTGGTGGATGCGGGCATCGC
>PLYB01000033.1 GCA_003151655.1 Gallionellaceae bacterium
ACGACTAATGTAGCCAGCGCTTCGCCATCCACATCTTCAGCGATAATCAGCAATGGGCGACCGGCCTTGGCAACTTGTTCCAGTACCGGGAGCAAATCACGGATATTGGAAACCTTCTTGTCATGCAACAGGATGAATGGATTTTCCATCGCTGCAATTTGACGGTCTTGGTTGTTGATGAAGTAAGGCGACAAATATCCGCGATCAAACTGCATACCTTCAACGATGTCCAACTCATCTTCCAAACCGGTGCCATCTTCAATCGTGATAACACCTTCTTTACCTACTTTGCCCATCGCTTCAGCGATTTTTTCGCCGATAACAGTGTCAGAGTTGGCAGAGATGCTACCGACTTGAGCGATTTCCTTGCTGGTAGTACATGGCTTGGAAAGCTTCTTCAGTTCGGCTACAGCAGTAAGAACTGCTTTGTCGATACCGCGCTTCAAGTCCATTGGGTTCATACCGGCAGCGACAAACTTCATGCCTTCTTGAACAATAGATTGAGCCAACACAGTAGCGGTAGTGGTACCGTCACCGGCAACATCGGAAGTCTTGGACGCAACTTCCTTAACCATTTGTGCGCCCATGTTTTCGAACTTGTCTTTCAGTTCGATTTCTTTGGCGACAGAAACACCGTCCTTGGTAATAGTTGGTGCGCCGTAAGAGCGATCCAACACTACATTACGGCCTTTAGGGCCGAGAGTTACTTTGACCGCATCGGCCAGAATATTCACGCCGATAACCATTTTCGCACGAGCTGCGTCGTGGAACTTTACGTCTTTTGCTGCCATGTTATTTCTCCTAGAAACAGTAATTCAGGGTGTGTGGATTAGGCTTCAACCACGCCGATGATGTCGTCTTCACGCATAGTCAACAGTTCCTGACCATCCATCTTGAAAGACTGACCGGAATATTTGCCGAACAAAACCTTGTCGCCAACTTTGACGCTCATAGGGCGCAACTTGCCGTCGTCGCCGATTTTGCCATTGCCTACAGCGAGAATTTCGCCTTGATCTGGCTTCTCTGTTGCCGCATCGGGAATAACGATACCGGATGCAGTCTTGCGTTCTTCTTCCAAACGCTTAACGATGACGCGATCACTTAAGGGACGAATCTTCATGCTTTTCTCCTAAAACAAACAGTTAACTAAAAAGTGGCGCGGACTCTAGCTTTACATAGCCATTTGATAAAGTTAGCAAAACTGCAACCCGATCAATTAGCACTCGACACCAGCGACTGCTAATAATAGGGGCACTAGTGCCATATTTCAAGTGTGCCGTAAAACTTTTTGATTAATCCAGAATTACAGACCTTCATTACATCCGTGAAAAGCCGCCAACCTTCCGGCAGTTTATTTCGCCCAATAATTCACCACCAACCCGGCAAACACCGCCGCCCCGAGCCAGTTGTTGTGCAAAAAAGCAGCAAAACATTTTTCCCGGTTTCTGTCTTTGATGAGTTTGTAGTGATGCAGTGCGATGCCTTCGGCGACGATCAGTCCGACGAAGTAGGCCTGCCCTAATCCTGCCATCAGTCCGGCAACGGCCAGCAAGGCCAAGGTGATACCGTAACAGCCCATCACGGCGATCACGTCGTATTTGCCGAAGAACAATGCGGAAGAATGGATGCCGAGATGGATGTCGTCATCTCTGTCTACCATCGCGTATTCGGTGTCGTAGGCGATGGCCCAGAATATGTTGGAGAGTAACAGCACCCACGCTACAGGAGGCACGCTGGCCAGAGTTGCGGCGAAGGCCATCGGAATACCAAAGCCGAAGGCAATGCCGAGATAGGCTTGCGGGATGACGAGAAAGCGCTTGGTGAACGGATAGCTTGCGGCGAGAAAAACTGCGGGCACGGAAAGTAACAACGTCAGCTTGTTCAGCGGCAAAATAAGAAGAAAAGACAATGCCGCTAATGCGGCAGCCAGCAATAGCGCCTCGCGCGTGCTGACTTTACCGCTGGTGAGCGGACGATCTTTGGTGCGTTGCACATGTTTGTCAATGTCGCGGTCGGCGTAATCGTTGATGACGCAGCCAGCCGAACGCATCAATACCGTGCCGAGGGTGAAGATAAAAATAATAGTCCAAGCCGGATGTCCGTTACCGGCGATCCACACGCCCCACAGCGTCGGCCACAGCAACAGCAAGATACCGATGGGACGGTGCAGGCGGGCGAGTTGAATATAGAGGCGCAAGCGTTCGGTGAAGTTCATGGTGCGGATTTTAACGTGTAACAACTTGCCGTCGAATCACCATTGCGTAACGCCAAAATTTCCGGCAGAAAAACTTCCGTCACCAACAACGGCGCGTCGTGCAGATAAAACAGCGAGCGGCGTGCCCACAATCTTTCCGGCGTATGGTTCAATACCTTGGCAGCGCTTTTATACAACGGGTGATGAGACTGCAAAGCTTTGTAGTGCAACGGCTGACGTATGACTAAAGGATGGGTAAATAAAAGTGTACCAAGTGAGCGATTGCCCAAGCCGCGCATCGCCAGCCACGCGCCGCGCAAATGCTCGCGCGCGCAAGTGCTGTGCGCAAATACTACCGGACGACCATCGGCAACTAGAAATACTTCGCGGGAAAAAGCTTGGCGGTCAGAAGAAAAGCCCAATAGCGCGGCTTCGTCGTAAGCCACGCGCGCCAATCCGCTACGCAGCGGTTGCACGGCAAAAATTTCGCAGCGTTGTTGAATGCGGCGCGTGAGCGAGCCGTGGTCGCGTAGCCACGGCGCGTAGTCCGCCGAGTCCAGCAATAGACTTTGCCAATAAGGGTCACGCATGCAGAAAGTCCGGTTTGTTCGCCATCCAGCGTTGCAGATGTGCGTGCGCGACTGCGGGAGCATCGCGCAATAGTTCGTCGGCCAAAGTGCGTGCCGTTTCCAGCAACATCGCATCCTCGTTAATGTCGGCAAAGCGCAACATCGCTACGCCACTTTGGCGCGCACCCAACAATTCGCCGGGACCTCGCAGACGCAAATCTTGTTGTGCGATCTCGAAACCATCGGTGTTCTCATAAATAATCTTCAAACGTGCGCGTGCCAGTTCCGATAGCGGGGGCTGAAACAATAACACACACAAGCTTTCAGCAGCACCTCGCCCAACACGTCCGCGTAGTTGATGAAGTTGCGCCAGCCCCATGCGTTCCGCGTGCTCTATCACCATCAGGCTGGCATTGGGCACATCCACACCGAC
>PLYB01000113.1 GCA_003151655.1 Gallionellaceae bacterium
CCGTAACGAAAAACAAGCGGCTTGACTGGCATCCCGAAGCAGTTGAAGAACTAGCTGAGTCTCTCGCGTGGTATGCAGTACGTAATCCAACTGCTGCTAAACGAATGCGCAAAGTTGTTCAAGATGCGGCTCGTTCCCTGATTGCCCCACCAATTGTCGTATCTGGCCGCCTCGGTGTTGTAGCTGGCACACGCGAGTTACCTGTTGGACATGGCGCGCCTTTCACGCTGATATTTGTGCGCCACAACCGCACTGGCGATTGCACCATTTACCACTGTATGCACCAACGTCAGAATTACCCCGTTGGTGAAATCGAGAAATAATCGAGTGGTACTTGCCAGAATTTGTAGGACGGTATGAGCAACGCGATAGCCATCGCTGTAAATGTTGGATAGCTTTGCATAGCCAACGTATTTTGGATACCAACTTGCTATGAAAAAAATCGCTAACGATGCATTGAGTCAAATACCCCGTGGCGTGTGGGTGTTGGGCTTTGTCAGTTTGTTGATGGACGTTTCTTCGGAAATGATTCACAGCTTGTTGCCGTTGTTTATGGTGACTGTGTTGGGGGCAAGTGCTTTGACGGTGGGGGTGATCGAGGGCATTGCGGAATCCACGGCGTTGCTGGTAAAAATATTCTCCGGTGTGTTGAGCGATTATCTGGGCAAGCGCAAAGGCTTGGCGTTGTTTGGCTATGCTTTGGGGGCATTCACCAAGCCGGTATTTGCACTGGCCTCTGGTGTGGGCATGGTGTTGGCTGCGCGCTTCCTCGACCGGGTGGGCAAAGGTGTGCGCGGTGCGCCGCGCGATGCTTTGGTCGCCGACATTACGCCGCCCGAAATACGCGGTGCGGCATTCGGCTTGCGCCAATCGCTGGATACCGTGGGTGCGTTCCTCGGCCCGTTGCTGGGTGTAGGGCTGATGCTGTTGTGGGCCAACGACTTTCGTGCGGTGTTTTGGGTGGCGGTAATTCCGGGTTTACTGGCGGTGGCGCTGCTGCTGTTCGGTATACAAGAGCCGGAAAAGCCAGAATCGCACACGCCGACGAATCCGATCAGTCGCGCGAACCTGCAACGCTTGGGCGCGGCGTATTGGTGGGTAGTCGGCATCGGTGCGGTGTTCACGCTGGCGCGCTTCAGCGAAGCTTTTCTCGTGTTGCGAGCGGCGCAAGGTGGGATTTCCGTGGCACTGGTGCCGCTGGTAATGGTGGCAATGAGTCTGGTCTACGCGGCAACGGCTTATCCGTTTGGTAAGCTTTCGGACAGCATGAGTCACGCTAAAATGTTGATGATTGGTCTGCTGGTATTGATCGCCGCCGACTTGGTGTTGGCGACCGACGACCACTGGACGACGGTATTGCTCGGCGTGGCACTGTGGGGCGTACACATGGGCATCACGCAGGGCTTGCTAGCACGCATGGTGGCCGATACTGCCCCAGCCGATCTGCGAGGTACGGCTTATGGCTTCTTTAATTTGATGAGCGGGCTGGCGATGCTGGTGGCCAGTGTTACGGCGGGATTGCTGTGGGATAGACTCGGCGCTTCGTTTACTTTTTATGCGGGCGCGGTATTTTGTGTGGTGACGCTGCTTGGATTGCTGATGCGTTATGCACATTTGAAATGAATCGATGACTCTCGTTAATAATTCTCATCCCAAAACCTGCGACATCTTTTGCGCGGTGGTGGACAACTTCGGTGATATCGGCGTGAGCTGGCGCTTGGCGCGACAGTTGGCGCACGAACATGATATTCGCGTGCGGCTGTGGGTGGATGATTTGCATAGTTTTGCCAAGCTGTGCCCTGAGGCGAACGCGGCGCTGGATGAGCAGAACTGTCGCGGGGTCGAAATACGGCGCTGGGCGAATAATTTTTCCTGTTCAAATCTCGAATCTCAAGCGGTCTCCGTAGGTCGGGATTCCTCCCGACATGATTGCCAGATTGTCGGGATGAATCCCGACCTACATGAGAATTGCTCCAGATTTATGGGAGTCGCCGATCTGGTGATCGAAGCTTTTGCTTGCCGGTTGCCTGAGTCCTACGTCGAGGCCATGGCCGCACAGGCACACAAACCGGTTTGGCTTAATCTTGAATATCTTTCTGCGGAAGACTGGGTGGAAGGCGCGCACAAGTTACCTTCACCGCATTTGCGCTTGCCGTTGGTGAAGTATTTCTTCTTTCCCGGCTTTACCCGAAATACAGGCGGCTTGTTGTTGGAGCGCGATCTGCTGGCGCGGCGCGATGCGTTTCAAGCCGACTTAGCTGCGCAACAGGTGTTCTGGCGCAGCATGGGCGTGCCTGAACGTGTGGCGGGTGAGTTGCGCGTTTCGTTGTTCAGCTATGAGAACGATGCTGTTGCTGGTTTGCTGCAAGTATGGGCACAGGGTATAGAGCCGGTGCTGTGCTGCTTACCGGAAGGGCGGGTGCTGCCGCAGGTGGCGGCATACTTCGGGCAGGATGCAGGCAAAGCAGGCGATTCGTGGCAGCTTGGCAATCTGCGCGTTTATGTGTTGCCCTTTGTCGTGCAGGAACGCTACGATGAGTTGTTGTGGGCGTGCGATGTAAATTTTGTGCGTGGCGAAGACTCTTGCGTGCGGGCGCAGTGGGCGGGCAAGCCTTTCGTGTGGCATATTTATCCGCAGCACGATGGTGTGCATATGCAAAAGTTGCGGGCGTTGAGCGGGTTGTATGGCAAAGATTTGTCAGCGCAAACGCATCAGGCAAACGAAAATCTGTGGCTGGTCTGGAACGGGGAGGGCGATATCGCCAGTGCCTGGCAGGCCTATGTTGCGCAGCGTGTTGAACTGGATCGTCACGCACTGGCCTGGTCTGCAAAGTTAGTGGGCAATAACCTCGCATTGAATTTGCTGGATTTTTCCAGCCAAGTTGGTAGAATTCGCGCCTTCGAAATTTAGCTTTAGGCAGACCCAAATGAAAATCGCTCAAGAACTTCGCGCAGGTAACGTGGTATTGGTCAAAGACCAGCCGCTGGTGGTACAAAAGGCTGAGTACAGCCGCTCTGGCCGTAGCGGCTCGGTGGTTAAGTTCAAGTTCAAGAATTTGTTGACCGACACCCCCAGCGAGGCGATCTTCGCTGCCGACGACAAGTTCGACCAGATCATTCTGGACAAGAAGGAATGCACTTATTCTTACTACGCCGATCCGATGTATGTATTCATGGACACGGAGTACAACCAGTACGAAGTTGAAAAAGAGAACCTCGGCGATGCGGTGAATTATCTGGCCGACGGTATGGAAGATACCTGCGAAGTGGTGTTCTACAACGACA
>PLYB01000107.1 GCA_003151655.1 Gallionellaceae bacterium
GATGATCTCGTCCAGCGCGGCCGGGCGACGCTTGGCCGCAACGGTGAGGGACAACAGCAGAGCGGCATCGTCGTCGTGAACGGGGTACATGGTGAACCTTTGCAGAGTTGGGAATTTAAAGGGGGCAGCATCGCATTATATTTTGATATGCGACGCTGACCCCTTTAATTCGTTAGTTTCTAGTCGCCGAATGGGGAAACCGTGGTCTTCAATTGTTCTGTCAAAAACAGCCGATGGCATGATCGTCTTTCCGTTTGATGCCATCCATGTGGATTTTATGCTCAAGGCAGCTTGAGGCACGGATCAATCGAGTCTGAATCTCAATAGAGCCGAGGCGGATGGACAGTATGTCGCCAGCACCAGTGGTCTTGGCGGGCTTTACGCGCACCTCATTCACCAGCACTTTGCCGCATTCGATCACATCGACAGCGAGGGCGCGTGTTTTGAAAATACGCGCAGCCCACAGCCATTTATCGATACGCAGTAATATGCACCGAATTTGAATTCAAGCTTCCGGCAATCCGTCCCCAAATTTTATTGGTGCTGAAAGGGGCATACAGTCTTTAGAAAGGGCAGCTGATTTGGTCAGTCCGCCAAAGAGTTCTCAACGGTCTTGAAATTTCGCTGCCATAAAGCTGCACTTGGCGAAGGGCGGGAATCGAGACGCTGCCGTCGTTCGATTCGCCGAATAGCAGTCGTTGAAAATATCGCATGAGGCCTTCGCCCTAATTCACAGAGCAAAATCAAACCAAGAAATCCAGAAAAGAATAAAAAAATATAATTACAAAGTTCAAGGCTCTAACGAATAACCACTGGTGTTTTTGTTTGCAGTGGCTATAGGCAATGCTATCTAGCCGGGCAACTTAGATCACCATCTTGGCAATTCAATAAGGCCTCTAGTTCTTTATTTCGCAGCTTTGATTTTTCTGTAATGCAACCGGCAATAACCATAGACTGCGCTGAGCCGCCGGTGCTTCCTGATGTTTCAAATTTACAAGATAAATCAATGAACTTTACCCAAGCTAACTGAACTTCATTGAATTGCCTCAGTTGGGCTGCATTTAACTTTGCCCTGTACTTGTTGACATTTGCATCAACTTTCTTCGCCTCAAACTCCATAGTTGCAAACGAGCAGCGATTTAAGTCAGTTTGTGTGACGGGATTTTTGCAATCCAATGCCAGCGCAGAACTTGATGCAGCGAAAGCGATTAACAACACCATAAGCAGTTTCATAAGATTCCCTATTTATGGTTTAACGAAGCTCTGTTTTCTTAACCTTGTGATTCGGCTGGCTGACGGCTATAACGTCGCCGGAAACGAATGCCCAACCTTCCATGTGTCCAACTTCCTTAGTTGATCTGGCATTCATCACGAAGTCGTACTTTTTTGACTGGCCGGTGGATTGCCTTGTGATTGAAACTGCAATTGGAATATTTTCATTAGATGTGTTCGATATGACTGCAACCGCGCCACTTCCCATCATTGCTTGACGGAAGCTAATATCAACCGTAGCTTCTGGCAGACTAGCCTTGGCAATTTCTTGGTTCCCCTTTGCAATCTCTTGGTTAGCTTTGGCAAGTTGCACTGTGAGATTACTGATTTCTTGATTCTTGTTAGTAATAACGAGCAACAGTAAGCCAACTAGAATGGCTGACAATACCCATGGCGCAAATTTCATTTTCTCCCCTTCCATTATTGAGTCGATTTTGGGACGATCCCATTCCCAATGGTCGTACATTACCTTCTTATTAGCTGCAATTCATGCACCCAAAATTTCGACCTCCTCATTGTTGCTCTTGGCAACCAGAAGTTGCCATTCTAAAGTTTCTATGATTGAACTCCCTCGGCGCAGAGAAACAGTTACGGGAGCGTTCTCGCCAACCGGAAGCCGGTGATGAGGCTCCGGACCGTAGGGACGCCGCTGATGCGGCTGGCAGCGCGCGACTCGTCCGAGCCGCTGATCCAAGAGCAACCACGAAGCGCACGCCCACGGCCATATTCATTTTGCATCCATTGGCACACGTTGCCGCTCATATCGTATAGGCCATAACCGTTCGCCTGCTTCTGGCCTACAGGGTGCATGGTGGTGTTACTGTTCTTTCTATACCACGCGACACTATTGATGTCGTTGCTGCCACAATATTCAGTTTTGTTACCGCCATAGCAGGCGTATTCCCATTCTTCTTCGATAGGGAGGCGGTATTGTTTGCCAGTCTTGGCGTTCAGCTTTTGCAGGAATTCCTGCACGTCATTCCAGCTTACTTGTTCTACGGGGCAGGTGTCACCGCAACCGCTAAAGTTGCTGGGATTGTTACCCATGATGTCGCGCCACTCTTTTTGAGTCACGTCATATTTGCCCATCTCGTAGTTCTTGCCGGGAATCGGGATCATCTCAGGCTCAACCGATAATGTTTCTGATGGTAGTTTTGGGATTCCTTGTTTTGCCTGTGCGATTGGCGTTGATTCAGATTGCGGACTTATTGCTGGAGTTCGAGCAACTCGTTCTGCTGCACCAGAAAGTTCTTTTAACTTGTCCACCACTTGTGCGGCATCACAGTTTCTACAAGGTAATGACTCTGAATATACCACCTTGTTATCAAAAATGTTCTGAATACTCAATGCCAAAAAGTAAGTTCCATCTTGCTTAGTCACATTAGCCGTTGCGATCAGTTCAGCTTGAAATGCCATAGCGATATTCTGCATGCATTTAGTTTCGTCACACTCTTTATGAGCTGTATTTTTTGATTCCTTCATGAATATCTCGTGCGCTTTTTGTGAAACTTGCTCACCGGAATAAACATCATATTTCAGTTGCAGCCCTTTAACTAAAGCAGTCTCCATTGCGCCCATCAGGTTCTTATCTCCCTCTGGTATACGCAGGGGCATTAGCACCAATCGTTCTTTAGTCGACTCTTCTGTCTTGTGCTTGTTCTTAGATGCGGCTTGAGCGTGAAGGGGGATTACACTCAAGCAGAGGGTGACGATTAGAATACCGAACAGTTTATGCAGCTTAGATGTGCTCATGTGGTTTGGCATGGTGTTTGTTGAGATTTCCCCATTCCCGTGAGGACTAGGGTTATTCTAACTGAAACCGCTTGAGTTGGAAGGCAACGATGAAGGAACGCTTTGTGCACGAAGCCGAAATACAAGTTATCAAATTCCCTGCTGGGAAGCGGAACTACGACAATACCTGATAACTCAAAAAGGGCAATCAAGATAATCCATTTTTTGTCGCCGCCGCATGTCTTTCAGCCAAGCTTTAAGCTTCTTGATATCCTGAAACGCAAGCAGGTCACTTTTTAATTCGCGGATGTCTTGTTGAATGCCGACGATGTCGGCGGCGAGGTTGCGCATGAGGGTGCTTGGCGTCAGCCGTTCAAAGGGGGACATGCCAAATTGCGCTTTGAACATATCTTCGGTTACAAAGATTTCGTGCTCCAGTTCGTTTAGCTGTTCTTTCAAGATTTTGTTGTAGTGTTTCAGCCGACTTGAGGTAATGTTGTTTATAGTGGCCTGGTCGATGTGTTCCAGCTCCAGTTGCAGCTCCAACAGCAGTAACAGGTTTTTCTTGTCATAGGCTTGGTTAATGCGTTGCATCAAGAGTGTTTTTCTTTCGCGCTCCTGCGGGTCGGGTTCGCGGTCCGGGTGCAGGGCACTGGCCAGTTTGCGGTACAACTCGCGGATAGACTGGCTGGTTTGTTGCTCCTCGGCCTGTTGCTGCGACTCTTTGGCAATTTGCTTGGCCGTCTTTTTTCGCTTTGACTGATGTTCTTCGTGCTCCCGTCGTTCAGCTTCAAATTGTGTCTGCTGTTCATTCATGTGCGCCTGAGCCCGCTTGAAAATTTCTTCCGGAGAACTCATGTCCAGATCGTCGCCCAAGTCAACGCCTATCACGTCCTCCAGCAAAGATTTCAAGCCATTCATGGAAGCCTCTGCTTCCTTGTCAAGGTCAGAGCCGCTGTGTTTGTTGTAAATGTTTTTCAATTCTTCATCATTACGCTCGACCGCGAGGTCACCAGCCATCCTGCTAACCAGGTCATGGATCATGCGGCGTTCGGGCGAAGTCAGCCCCTTTTTATCACAGGTACGATCCAGAAAATGCACCATCTCGATTTGCACTTCCTGCGATGAAGCAACCAGCGGGATAAAATCGCTGGCGTATTTCTTCTGGTAAGCCGGAATAATTTCTTGCCAGGCTGCAAGGCTGGCGCGCTTTTCATCAATTTTCTTGATTAGCGTGTTGAACGCTTTTTGTTCTTTGGACAGATGGGGATGATCTTTGCAGGTGACAATACTGATGGCTTTGGTCTGAGTCTTGAGCATGATGGTCTGCAATTATTCGCGTGGCTTGCGGTTATTTTATCCGAAACTATCCCAATTGGGTGGGCGCGCAAAATTACGATATTGCTGATAGCGGCGAGACAGAGTAACATTCACGCCCTTTCGCTTTTGAAATGAGTGGCGGTAGCGTGTGCTGCCGTATTTAGTCGTAGAGTTTTAATGAGGAACAAAGTGAGCAATTCTTCGTTGCAAGAAANNATGATCCGCGCCAGGAGCGCGATGCATGTGGTGTGGGCTTTGTGGCGCATATCAAAGGAACACAGAGCCATGACATCGTAAGTCAAGGTCTGCAAATACTGGAAAACTTGACGCACCGTGGTGCCGTCGGTGCCGACCCGTTGGCGGGCGACGGTGCGGGAATTCTGATTCAGATTCCGGATAAATTTCTGCGCGACGAATTGGGTTGGGGCAAGATCGAACTACCTCCTGCCGGTGAGTACGGAGTTGGCATGATATTTTTGCCGCGCGAGCAAGCCGCACGTGCTGCTTGTGAATTGGTGATTGCCAAAAAAATCGCAGCCGAAGGACAAACGCTGATCGGCTGGCGCGATGTGC
>PLYB01000200.1 GCA_003151655.1 Gallionellaceae bacterium
CAGGGGTTTGAATGACGGTCTTGTTGGACATGGAGGGCTCCTTTTGGGTGAGTAGCGCATTTTACAACGTTCGCGACCTGCGCTTATCCGGACTTTCGAGAATTACTATGGATGCTGACCACCGCTGCATCGCTCTATCCCCGACAAATCCTTAGCCGAGAATACTTCTGTAAAGCCAGACTCCCGCAACAATTCGCGCACTCGTGCGGCCTGGTCGTAGCCATGCTCAAATATCAACCAGCCATTATGTTCGAGGTAAGCGCCCGCTTGCGCGATGATGCGGCGTATATCGTGCAGACCATCAGCACCGGAGGCCAACGCCGACAGCGGCTCGAAACGCACGTCACCTTGCGACAGATGAGGGTCATCAGCGGCGATGTAGGGCGGGTTGGAGACAATGATGTCGAAACACTGTCCGGACAAAGCTGAGAACCAGTCGCTCTCAATAAAATGGACGTTAGCGAGGCCGAGACGTTGCGCATTTTCTCTCGCCACTGCCAGTGCCGCAGCTGAGGCATCGCAGGCCCAGACTTCGGCATCAGGTTGTTGGTGGGCGATTGCCAAGGCGATTGCACCGCTACCGGTTCCCATGTCTAGCACTCGTACTGCGCTTCCGCCACGTTCAAGTGCCAACTCCACCAGCAACTCGGTATCCGGTCGCGGAATCAAGGTGGCTGATGTGACGCTGAAACTCAAGCCGAAGAATTCGCGCTCGCCCAAAATGTAGGCGACTGGCTCACCGCTCAAGCGACGTTGCAATAACTCCTGATAAGCGGCCTCTTCTGCATCACTCACTACGCGCTCCGGATGCGCGAACAAGTAGGCTCGCCCGATACCTAACACTTTTTGCAGCAGACATTGCACTTCGAGGCGCGCCGAGGATGGATCAAGGCTTAATGCAGAGCCAAGCATAATTGGATCTTTTGACAAAATAGTTTGGATGGTGCGTTGCATGAGCGGGTAAATTTGTGAAAATTATTTTTAGACTGTAAACACATGCGTGTGCATCGTTCGGATATTTATCACCCGCCAGCACCGCATCGAATAGTATTCTTTTCGATCAAGCTGTACTCTCTCTGGATACAAAGAATCTCCCGCGTCCCGATTCTTTGGCTTGATACATTGCCCGATCCGCAGCGATCAATAATTTGTCCGGTAAACAGCCGCCTTCGCCGATGGCGATACCAATGGATGTCCCCAATTTACATGATTGATCGCGAACAACAAATGGCTGCTGAAAAATTTCCAGACATTTATCAGCCACCAACTCTGCCGTGGCAGTGGCATTGCCACCCAAATCGGCAAGCAGAATGACGAACTCGTCACCGCCCACGCGCGCCAAAGTATCCTCACTTCTTACGATTGCACGGAGGCGGGAAGCAACCTCCCGCAGAGCTACGTCACCGGCCTCATGGCCTAGTTGGTCATTGATGGGTTTGAATCCGTCCAGATCAAGGAACAACAATGCCACCAATCCTTCGTTGCGTTGCGCACGTGCCAATGCCTGCTGCATGCGATCCGCTAGCAACTGGCGATTAGGCAACCCGGTCAGGGTGTCGTGGTGGGCTATGTGTTGCAACTCGGCGCGGCTTTCGATCAGTTTTGACAATACCCGGTTGAACGCCTGGGTCAAATGACCGACCTCATCGTCACGTACAACGGGCAGCGGTTCAAGCGGAATTTCCTCGCGCGTCATCTTGTCGGCATGTTGCGCGGCATTCATGAGTGGTCGCAACAAATAGCGCAAGCCGAGCACAATGATGATAAAGAATAGGGGCACCATATACACCGTATTGTTAATGATGAAATGGTGCAAACGGGAAATCGGCGCAAATACTTCGCTGGCAGGCAAGCTTGCTACCACGAACCAGCCACTGCTTGGCACTGAAGCAATCGCGGACAATTCTTCGATGCCTGCCGCATCGACAGTCATACCGACTCCACGGAACCCGTTCATAGCCTGATCATGTAACTTGTTCGCACCAGCCGTCGGGATCGGCTTAAGGATCATGTTTGCATCGGATGCGGCAACGAATAATTTGTCGCGTGGTGAAATCAACAATAGGCCGCCTGCAACTCCAACAGGCGTGGTGTACAGCGCATCCACAAAATTGGGCGAGCGAAGCGCGGATATCCCTACCAGAACAGCGCACACTTTTCCGGTACTGTTCCGTAAAGGCATTGCCATCGGCAAGGCCGACACTTTGGCGATGCGACCGATGGCCGCACGACCAATCACAAATTCGCCTTGCATGGCCTGTTGAAAATAATCACGATCCGCGTAGGACATGCCAACCCGGTTGGGCAATACCGGATAGTCCGCCAGCGCGATACCGGTGGTATCCAGCACGAACAGACCTAGGGAAAATTTCGGATTAATGTTGTGGCGTTCACCCAGCCAGTTTTGCAGTGCCTTGCGATCATGCAATAAAGAGAGGGGAAGGGTAGCCGCGAGATGCTCCAGCAATTCGCGACGCTCCACAATATTATTGTTTACATCCTTCGCCACATAATTGGCCATCGACAGCAACTGCGTAGAAGATAACTCACGCAGGTCGTTGCGCATGTAATCCGACAGCAAGAAAATCCGGCCAAGTGCACCGGCGAGAAACAGCGCAAGTCCCAAAAGGACTAAGCGCGTGGTGATACTATTGAAATTTAGTCTAAAGTTCACAGGGGGAGTTTTAACATGTGTCGCACGCACCTTAAACTCTTAGTGATACCCGGTCAATATGCCTAACCGGTCGCTTAGCGTTCGTCTGCCAGCGAGGAAAGTTGTTCTGCCTGATGCTCGGCCATCAATGCGCCGGTCAGCTCGTTGATGTCGCCGTCCATGATGTGATCCATCTTGTNNAGGTGCGGATGCGTTCGGAGCGGTCACCGCTGCCCACCAGTGATTTGCGTTCGGCGGCAAGTTTGTTGTGCGCTTCGTTTTCCTGTTTGCTTTTGATGCGCGCGGCCAACACACGCAACGCCTGTGCTTTATTCTGGTGCTGCGAACGTCCGTCCTGACATTCGACCACCGTCCCCGTTGGCAGATGGGTAATGCGCACGGCGGAGTCGGTTTTGTT
>PLYB01000136.1 GCA_003151655.1 Gallionellaceae bacterium
TTCCGTCCAAGGCGCTGCTGCATGTAGCCAAGGTTATCAACGAAGCGGAAGAAGTGAGCCACCACGGCGTTACGTTTGCGAAGCCGAAGATCGACATCGACGCGATTCGCACCTGGAAAGAAAGTGTCATCGGCAAGCTCACCGGCGGACTCGCCGGATTGGCGAAGCAACGCAAGGTGCAAGTAGTACGCGGCACAGCAAAATTCACTTCACCCAACATGTTGGAAGTAAACACTGCCGAAGGCGTAAAGACCGTTTCCTTCGATAACGCCATCGTCGCTGCCGGTTCCAGCGTGGCACGTATTCCCGGCTTTCCTTACGACGATCCGCGCATCATCGNNCGAAGCGCATGCTCATTATCGGCGGCGGTATCATCGGTTTGGAAATGGGCACGGTGTACGACGCACTTGGCTCGAAGATTTCCGTGGTTGAGTTGATGGATCAACTCATGCCGGGCGCGGACAAAGATTTGGTCAAGCCGCTGCACACCCGCATCGCCAAACGTTACGAGGCTATTTACCTAAAGACTAAGGTCACCAAGATCGAAGCTTTAAAAGAAGGCTTAAAAGTCACTTTCGAAGGCGAACAAGCGCCCGAACCGCAACTCTACGACCGCGTGCTGATGGCCGTTGGTCGTCGTCCGAACGGGCGCGAGATCGCTGCCGAAGTAGCCGGTTTGATTGTGAACGAGCGCGGTTTTATTCCGGTGGACAAACAGATGCGCACCAATGTGCCGCACATCTTCGCCATCGGCGACATCGTAGGCGACCCGATGCTGGCACACAAGGCAGTGCATGAAGGCAAAGTCGCGGCAGAAAACATCGCCGGACACAAATCTTTCTTCGAACCACTGACCATTCCATCCGTCGCTTACACCGACCCTGAAATCGCATGGATGGGGCTAACTGAAACGCAAGCCAAAGCGCAAGGTGTCGAGTACGAGAAAGCATCGTTCCCGTGGGCAGCTTCCGGTCGTGCGCTTTCCATTGCACGTGAAGAGGGCACCACCAAAGTACTGCTCGATCCAACATCACGCCGCATCTTGGGCATGGGCATCGTCGGCGTAAACGCGGGCGAACTGATTGCTGAAGGCGTGTTGGCACTGGAGATGGGCGCAGACATGGAAGACATCGGTCTGACTATCCACCCGCACCCGACCTTGTCGGAAACCTTGTGCTTTGCCGCAGAAATGGCGGAAGGTACGATTACCGATTTACTGCCCCCGAAGAAAAAACGCTAAATCAAAATCCACCACAGAGGCACAGAGACACAGAGTTAAACTAATGCAAAGCTATCATTCACCCAAACATATTGAGACGGTGATCATGCTGAATTCTGCATTTTGGTTTGTTTTTCTCTGTGCCTCTGTGTCTCTGTGGTGAATCGGTTTGGACACCCTCACCCATTTCTTCACCAGCGACCTGAGCCTGTGGGGTCTATTCATCTCCAGCCTGCTCGGAGCCACGCTGCTGCCGGGCGGCTCCGAGTTGGTACTGGTCGGCGTATTAAAGCTTCATCCTGAGTTATTCTGGCCCGCGCTGTTGCTTGGCACTCTCGGCAACACCATAGGCGGAATGATTTCGTTCGGCATGGGGCGAATGCTGCCCGAGTCACAAAAAATCAGCCATGTAGACAAAGTTCGGCGTTACGGCACGCCCGCATTGTTGTTCGCGTGGGCTCCACTGGTCGGTGATGCGCTCTGTGTCGCGGCAGGATGGCTGCGCCTTAACCCATTTTATGCTGCATTGTTTATGTTAATCGGCAAGTTTGCGCGCTATGCAGTTATCGCTTCCATGCTTCCGTCAAGCTGAGAGCCAACATATCCATTGCCGCAATTGGCGTATATTTTCCGCCGGAATGTTCCAATCAGTTTATCGGGGAGAAATAATGAAAAAATTGCTATTTGCCTTTTCGCTGTCCGCCGCTATTGCGATGCCTGCCATGGCTGCTGATCAGTCCAAGTTGAGTGTGGGTGCGGGTTACGGCTTTAACTATAACGGCGTGCTTTCCTTGCATGCAGACTATGACATTGCAGATCAGGTCAACAACGCTCCGGTAAAGGCACGCTTTGGCTATGACAGTTACTCCAGAGATTATGCGGGACCTTCAAGCTATTCTTGGGGATATAACGTTTTCTATGCCGGGGCATATTACGACTTTAACAAGCAGCTCAAACTGGACAATAAAATTCATCCTTATGCCGGATTGGGTTTGGGCTTCGGCACCGTCTCTTGCTCAGGCACCCCGTGCAACGGGCTTGCCAGCCCCACCGTCGGAGGGCTTTACGTTCTTATCGGCTTGCAATATGACGTGAAACCCGATGTCAGTCTGGAAGCCAACATCAACGGCTGGAACGGATTATCACTTGGTGCTAATTACAAGTTTTAATTCCAAATAATCCATTTGAACGTAGGCCGGTTTTAACCGATATTTTCCATTAGAACGTAGGTCGGGCTTCAGCCCGACATGTCGGGTTGAAACCCGACCTACAATCAAAAATAATGGAAATACGCCAACTGCACATCGGTGAAGTTGCGTGAAGTATCAAGCGTATTACTCAGCGTCTGGCGCACCACGTTCAAGCGCACATTGTTCTGATTATTAAACACATCCCAAGCCAGACTCGCTGTCAGCTTGTACAACCAGGCATCTTGCTGATCGCCCAGTGCATTCCAATAAGTGTTGGAGATTATTTCAGTACGCAGCCTTGGCGTAATCGACCATATTGCCCCTAGCGTGGGTCCCACGGCCAAGTAGGATGATGAATTCAGGCTGGTCACGCTGTCCGCCAACATATAGCCGCGCGCTTCGTCGCTTAAGGTATAGCTTTTGCCTGTGGCCGCTTGAATGCGTAGCGCGGTGGGCGCAAGCCCGTCGTTTTGTAAAACTTCGCGCCGGATGGAGACATTCAATTTAATCGTCATCGGCTTGAACCATTCTGTCTGCACCGAAGGAGAGAACACATCGAACAAATCCAGACGCTGAAAACGAACTTGATTGGCATTTAAACGCAGGTACAAGTCGCCGAGATTAGTGCTTGCCCCTTGCGCAAAACCGCTCTGCGGATCGAGGCTATCGTGATACCCCCCGCGCAGATTGAGTTGCGCGTAGGATGCCGTATCGACTTGACCTGTTGCCAAGCCGATGCGTGCCGAGCCATGCCCCTCGTCCGGGCGCTCAGCGGGTGGCTCTTTATCTTGGTAGGTCGACTCGGCATCGACCTTGCTGCGTACACCTGAGAGAAGCAACTGGCGAGCGCTAATCGCGTCTGCTTCCGCTTCGGAGTGTTTCTGGTTGCGCTGATATCGGGAGATGCCGAGACTCAAATCCAAAATCCGCGCCTGTTGCGTGGCGCTCAATGCCGCCAAAGATGACAGTGCATTGTCATCGTCCAGCAATACCAACGCATATTTTTTTTCTGCTGCTGAAGCCGAGTCATAGTTTTGCACCAGCGTGTTGTATTGCGATGGCCGGTAATGAATATCCTCAACTAGGCCGGGTTGCTGCTGAATCAGCTTAACCATGTCGAGAGGAATAAACCAGGGTTTGGCTTGCTCGATCAGATTCAAACTCGGGCGCGCCGCCTCAAAAGTGGCCAGCAACATCAAAGCGCAATTGTCATCGAAGAAATAATAGTTCATGTAGGTGAAACTTTGCTCCCAAATGAAGGCGAGCATGCGCTCGACCTCCTCTCCGCTCAAATTGGTTTGATATTCCCACAGGTCGCGATTTTCCAAATCCGAATATTCCCGCATTTTCATGTAATACGGCACGAACACAAAATCGCCCGGATAATCGCCAAACAAACTCCGCACCAGAAACAATGCGCCACTTCCCTCACTGCCCTGAACTGAATATCCCACTGTTGAATCGGTAAGGCGATGGTATTGACCGGGCTTGTCACTATCAAAACGAATGAAGGCATGTCCATACATCGAGGCCGGACTATTCAGATAGACCGAAGCAAAAATGAGAGAGACTCGATGCGTGGCGATGCCCGATTTCCATTTTTCAAAACCTTCGCAAGGTATCGGCGTATAGCTGAAGCCCAATTCTTTCATACTGCGGCTCAAGAATTGATAGCGCGCAATCCAACGACAAACGTTGGGCTGACGACTACTTTTCGCCATTGAATCATCATATGCTCCGCGAATGGTCGCCGCTAACTCGGCTTGCGGATCATGCTGCCCGTTGGCTGCCAAAAAATAGCTTGGATCATCTATCCGGCTGGTTATACCAGCCATCGTAGCGTGATACAGATTGATCTTGCGCCACTCAGCACGCTGCGCAAGCTGCGCCTGATTCGCCAAGTTCAGCATCTTTGCGATTTCTGCTGCATGCTGCACAGAAAGTTCATCCGCTTCGGCTGGAATAACGAGCGACAGCAAGAGCAAATAGCAAATTAATATTGAGTATTTCATACCGGTACTGAGCTAATAAAAAACCGAGGGAAGCCCCTCGGTTTTTTGTTTGATGCCAACATCAATCAGGAAACGAAAGCCTGCAAAGTCTTATTCATCTCATCCTGAATCGCATCAGCAGATTGATGGCTGAAAATCGTAATCTGATTTGACTTCAGCGCAGCTATTGCCGCAGTACGGTTGGCTTCTTTAACGCCGAACATTTCCACCAACACATCCAGACGATCCCCTTTCCCTTGGGCGACTTCGATTGCCAGTTCAGGCTTATTGAATTCGATGAAGTCGGCGATTTTACCTCTGAGAGAGGCTCCCGCCGGGCAATTCAAAATCCCAAATGTCATGGACACGGTGTTGAGTGTTGTGGTGTTGGTTGTCATGGCAAACAAGTTATATAGCAAACCTGTCGAGTTTTGAAAAATCATCGTACCGATACCGCAACCGACTGCGTCTTGAGTGGACGATGCTTGTGCTCCTGTTGCGGACAACACGGTCAGGGAAAGAACGAACGCAATGCTGGATAGTGCTTTTTTCATATTTAATCCCTTGAGTGTGAGAAAACTTGCATCAATGCTACAGCCCGAAATTTAACATAGCTGAACAAAATTCAATAGCCATCGCCCGATAAACTGTTGACGAAACGTGGCTTTGAAGAGACGTGCATTACTTTTGCAGCATACTTAATCCCCATGCCACACCGAAGCCATTCACGTCATGCGCCACGATGCCCAGTCCGCCTTCGCAACGGCTGGCCGATAGATCGACATGCAGCCAAGGCACATCTTTTTCCACGAAGCGCTTGAGAAAGCGCGTGGCCAGAATATGGTCGGCATCGCCGTCCAGCGTACATTGCTTGATGTCGGCCACTTTGGAATCGAGCGCGGCTTCGTAATCTTCGTCCTGTGGAAAGGCGCACAACCGCTCACCGCATTGCTTGCCAGTGCTCACTGCACGTTGCGCCAATTCGTCACTGCTGGCAAACACGCCGCTGTAACGCGCGCCCAGTGCCGCCGCCATGCTGCCGGTGAGCGTGGCGAAGTCGATCATCAAATCCGGTTTCGCACGCGAAGCCAGCGTGAGCGTATCCGCCAACACCATGCGCCCTTCGGCATCGGTGTGCACCACTTCGATGGTCGTGCCGTTCAGTGCAGTGACGATATCGTTTTGTTTGTAAGCCTTGGGGCTGATATGGTTCTGCGCCAATGCCAGCCAGCAGTCTATATTTACCGGCAATTTACTTTGCGTCGCCGCGAGCAAAATACCGAGTGCGACGGCGGAACCGTTCATGTCCTCATGCATATTATTCATGTAACGCGCAGGCTTGAGGTTATGCCCGCCGGTATCGAAACAAATGCCTTTGCCGACCAGTGCGATAGTTTGCTTGGCCTTGGGATGTTTATATGAAAGATGAACGATGGCAGCGTCTTCATCCGCACTACCTTGCGCTACGGCGACGAATGCACCCGCTCCCATCTTGCGCAATTTTTTCAGATCGAACTCTTCAAGCGCCCAGCCATGCTGCTGTGCCAGTTTGCCGATGCGTGTGCGGTAGATGGCAGGTGTCAAAGCGTTCGGTGGCAACACCGTCAGTTCGCGGCATAACAAATTGCCCTCGGCTTGTGCTTTGAGACTTTCAAATTTTCCGTTGTAACCGACCAGCTCGATCTTCTTCAACGCTTTGCGTTCGTCTTTTTTCTTATGCACCGGCAGCAAAGCACCGTTCACCCACGCGCCATACACCGCCAGNNCCAGCAGCAACTGCAAGGCCTTGCGTACCTGCACCTGTTGCGCAAAAGTATCCTTTTCGAAATCAATCATCGCCCAGGCCACAAAAGAACCGTCGCCAGCACTGGCGCTGATGGCGGATTTCGCCAGTTCGTCCGGCTTCATGTCGCGGCGCTTGACCACGGCAGCAAACAATTCGCCGTGCGGAACATCTTTAACGTGAAACTCGCGCAGCGAT
>PLYB01000331.1 GCA_003151655.1 Gallionellaceae bacterium
TCTAACCACCTGAGCTATATCACCGAAACTTGCCTGAGCGATCGAATTGCTATCGCTCATCTTTAAGAGGGCGGCATTTTGCTGATTTCGAGCCCGCGTGTCAATTGCTATGCATCAATAGCAGGGAATTTGCTTGATCTCGCTATCTGGAAAGTTCTTGTGTAACGCCACGATCTGGGATGCTGTAGCGCTTTCCAAACGATTTAGCACAAAGACAGTGAACTTTAGTTTGCTGGCGTGCTCGTCTATATTGGCGTTTTTTAGACCTTTCGCCTGTAGTTTAGCCAAATATTTTTTAGCAGAGGCTTCTGTTTTAAATACGCCTAAAGAAATGGCATTTTTCCATGCCCCCGGTTCTTGCACGATGAAATGATCTTCAATTTCGAGTTGCTTGAGTTGCGTGAGCATCTTTTTTACTTGAGATGATTTCTTCATGGGGGGGATGTAAACCCAATAGCCGGTAGTGTATTCAATAATCCGCTGTTTTAATTTGCTACCCAGCCTCAAGGTCACCAATGCTTGATCGGCACGCAGTAAGTCCGCTCCTGAAAATTCGCCCCACTCCATACAGCTTAATTTTTCTGGTGGTGGCACGCTAGCCGCCACCGGAGCAGGAGGCGCTATTGGGGAAGGTGGTGTTGCCGGTGAGGGGGTCGCTACGCGGGGAGGCGAAACCACCGGAGGGGGCGGGGTGGCATGGGGTGGTGTTACCGGGGCTGCCACCGGTGGAGTTGCTGGAGCCGCATGGGACGGTGCCACCACTGGGGTTGGTTGCGTTATCGCCACTGCCGGGGCGGAGGGCGTTACCGGTGTCGGTATAGAAGGCGCAGCCATGCCCACTATTTTTATCTTGTCGGCATTGATTGCGGCCTGAGCCGGTGGATTATTTGCATCGACCGTGAGCGCGCCGCCCCATTGCATTACGGCAAAGAACACCATGTTCAGCAACAACAGCAAACCGAATATCCACTTCATCATGCGCTTGCATCCCCAATTATTTTCAATCCTTCAAGCACCAGATTATCTACACGTTCGACGGGCATGCCAAGTTGTGTTTCGATCTGTGCGGCGGCCCCCCCGCCCAATACACAGGCAAGCGAAGCGGAAGAGTGCAGTTTTTGCAGCATCGCATACTGATGCTCTATCGCGCCAAGCGTGGCACGGATCACGCCGCTGTGAATAGCATCCGCCGTATTGCGCGGAAAGTCGTGCATATGGCCGTCCTCATCCCGCAATTGTGCCGTATTGTGCAGCAGGCTTTGGCGCATCAGCGTGATTCCCGGCAGGATCAAGCCGCCAAGAAACTCGCCGCTATCCGACAGCGCATCAACTGTGGTTGCAGTGCCACAACTAACCACCAGACAGGACTTGCCCATCCGATGCCAGGCCGCAATAAGCGCTGCCCAGCGGTCACTCCCTAAGCGTGCCGAGTCTTCGTAATTATTTTTCACGCCGCATTGCCGGCTTTGTGCCGTCACGAACTTTACGGGTGCTGCCCACTTGGAACAAATAGTACGCAAATGCTGCGCCACCGCATCACTGCCCACATTGGAAATAATAATTCGTGCAGGGGGGGGCAGCAAATCAAGGTCGCACTGTAACTTCTCCCACTCGCCATTTTCCGCGATGCCAAGCCGAGTCCACTCGCCCTTCTGAATACGAGCCCATTTGCAGCGACTATTTCCAACATCAAGCAGTAGCACTATGCCTCCCGCAAACTGATTTCACCGGCGTTGAATATCTGCTCGCCTTGTTTAGTCTCGACCCGCAAAGCGCCTTCTTCCGTCACTCCTTGCACTAAGCCGACAATTTGGCTGCCATCCGGCAACAGCATTTTAACCTGACGATTTTGATATGCGTGATAGCTTTCCCACTCGGCGCGTAAAGGCGAAAACCCATGCCGTGAAAATACGTCCAACATCTCGGCCAATTCTTGCAATAGTAGCGCAAGCAAGTAATTCCGTTCCGGCATTTCTGCCATGACTTGCGCCAGATCACTCACCGGCTGGTCGATGCGTTGGGCTACCGCCGGAGGCAAACGTAAATTTAATCCGATACCGATCACCACTACACTTGGCCCCAGCATATCCCCTTGTGCTTCGATCAATATCCCGGCTAGTTTTCCGTGTGGGTTTAATCCAGGATTGTTTATTTGTAGGTCGGGCTTCAGCCCGACGTGTCGGGCTGAAGCCCGACCTACCTCCAAATGGACTATTTGGTTTAAAACATCGTTCGGCCATTTCAACCCAACACTTTCGACACCTAATTTTCGCAGCGCGCGCATCATCGCAACGCCGACGGCAAGGCTCAAACCGGATAATGCCGAAAGGCCGAACCCGAAGCGCCACAACAAAGAAAAAGTCAGTGAATTACCCAAGCCGGAATGCCATGTACGTCCCAAGCGACCACGTCCGGCGCTTTGCCATTCAACCGCCAATAAGCTTCCGCTGGACGCTCCCAGCGCAGCACGTTGCAATAAGACTGTATTGCTGGACACGGCAGTGTCGGCTATTTCAACATGAAAAATTTCAGGTGTTTTTAAGGCGGCAAGTATTTTGTCGGTATCCAACCATTGCGGTGCATCGACCAAGCGGTAACCGCGCCCGCGCACGCTATACAAGGTCAAGCCATAGCTGGCTACATCCCGCAACGCATTGTTTACACTGGCTCGCGACAAGCCGAGTTGTTGCGCCAACACTTCACCGGAATGAAACTCACCATCCGTCAGCAACCGCAGCAAAGAAAATGTCAGATGCCTGGGTGGGACGACTTCAGGGATATTCATTGCGGAAAAGTATTATCCGGTTTGTGTGTGTTCTGATCCAGAAAAGCCATGATCTCTTCTTTGCGTTTTATCGCGTCTTGATATCCCAAGTCGATCAAAGCCCGGCAATAGGATTTATCAAATAACAGATAGCTCACCAAGTTTGCCCCGTTGCGGCGCATCACACCCACTGAGCGCAGCAGGATGCGAATTGTCCAGGGCAAGCCCTTCAAATGGCGCTCGGCAATTTTTTCAAGCGGCTGGCTGGGGGAGATTACCAGCGCATCCACGTGGCGCAAATTAACTTGAGGGCGCACCTCTTCGGGAATCAAACTGACAATATTATTGATGCGCCGCAAACGCTCCAGATCAATCTCCATGCCGTCGAGAAAAATACTGTCCAGCGCGTGTCCGGCGATCTGCGCCAATGAAGGATAGTCGTCGATCTTATTACGGCGCTCGGTATCATTTTCATCGCCGCCATGCCCCATCCCCACCACCAGCACACGGTCGGCTCCAAGATGCAAGGCCGAGCTGATCGGCGAAAGCTGACGCATCGATCCGTCGCCAAAATGTTCGCGGTGTATATGTACTGCCGGAAAGATAAACGGGATTGCCGCCGAGGCGAGCAGATGCCGGATCTCAATTTTTTCCGGCACGCCTACCCGCCTTGCGCGCCGCCACGGCTGTATACCCTCTGCGCCTTGGTAAAACGTAACCGATTGCCCCGAGCCGTAGCCGGAAGCGGTGATGCTTAACGCGTGCAATGCGCCACTGTCGATACACTCCTGTATCTTTTCACAGGGCAGCGCCCGTTCCAGCAATTCCACCAGCGGCGCATTATCCAGCAAAGAAACATAATTCAATTTATCGCTGCCGAAGCTGCTCAATACCAAGCCTGCCACCCAGCGCACGCCATTGTGTACTACACCGACAAAATCGGAGCGATACACCTCATGCACGCGGAAATTTTTCCACACATTGAGCAGGTAATTGACCCCCTTGCGGAAATGACGGGCGTTTACCGCCAGCGTCGCCGCATTCAACGCTCCAGCCGACGTACCGCAGATAACAGAAAATGGACTGCGCGAGGAGCGTGGTAAAAATTCAGCTATCGCTTTCAAGACTCCAACCTGATAGGCGGCACGCGAGCCGCCCCCGGTTAATATCAGTCCAATTTTTTGTGGGCGCATAGCTGTCAGGCAAGCATCGTTAACGTAAAGATCGCAACGAGGCTAGGAATTGGATGAGTCAAGAGCATTCAGCGCATCAAGTGCATCCTTGAGTGTTTCTTCAGGGAGGTCATTCACCAACCGCGACAACAGTTCGGCAGCCTCGGCAGTTTCTGTCGGTAACTCGTTAGCATCGGCAGTTGCTACCAGCATGGCGGCCGCGCCCACCACGTTCAGAAGACGCGCACGCTCACCCATCAGCATCTCGATTTCGTTACTGAGTAATTCTACTTCCTGCTTATTCATGCGCTTCTCCTCCGTGGCAGTCCACAATTAATGGTATTTGTAGGGGCGTATGGCATACGCCCTTTTTCAATATCTAACCAAGGGCGTATTGATAAAAAAACTAGCCATCTGACTAAGGCAGCANNGCAAGCTGCCAAGTCATTGGTTATGCCATACGCCCCTACGTAATGGTTATTGTTATTTTGAATGATAAACGAAATGGTATAAAAAATTACGGTTTGATGAATAAATTCTGCCGATTATAACGCAGCCTTCATCCAGCCTTGGGGACGTTCAAATGCAGCGCGGCAAGTGTTCTTTTACGCGCCTCGTGCAGCAGTGGCACATTTTCAGCCAGAGATTCGCCATAGGACGGAATCATCTCTTTCATCTTGTTCTTCCAGCCCGCCGTTTTCATGCGTGTTTTAAAGCAGCATTCGATCACTTCGATCATCGCCTGTACCGAAGTGGATGCACCCGGGGATGCGCCCAGCAGCGCGGCCAAAGTGCCGTCTTTGGCGGTCACGATCTCGGTGCCGAATTCCAGCTTGCCGCCATTGGTGTCGCAACCCTTGATGATCTGTACGCGTTGTCCGGCTGAGGCAAGTTCCCAATCTTCATCCTTCGCCTCGGCGTAGAAGCCGCGCAGTATTTCCATGCGCTCTTTGTGCGAGCGGAAAGCTTCGGTGACGAGATAACGCATCAGGTCAACATTATCGCGCGCCACCATTAGCATGGGTTTTAGATTGTCCGATTGCAGCGAGGCAAACATATCCAGCACCGAGCCTTGTTTGAGAAATTTGGTGGTGATGCTGGCGAAAGGTCCGAACAACAACGCCGGCTCGCCATCAATAATACGGGTATCCAGATGCGGCACCGACATCGGCGGAGCACCGGTGGCAGCCCTGCCATAGACCTTGCTGCCATGCTGCTTCACCACCTCCGGGTTTTTGCAGATCAACCATTGGCCGCTGACGGGGAATCCCCCGTAGCCGCGCGCTTCCTGAATGCCTGATTTTTGCAACAGCGGCAACGCGCCGCCGCCCGCACCGAGGAATACGAATCCGGCATCAATGGTTTGAGTCTTATCAGTATGGTTATCTTTTACCCGCACATGCCAACGCCCGTCATCGTGCTGTTTCATGCTCACCATGGTGTGGCTTAGCTGTAGCTCGAAGGAAGAGTTTTTGCCCAGCGCCTTCACCAGTCTGCGCGTCAAGCGCCCGAAATCCACATCTGTGCCGCGTTTGACTTGGGTGGCGGCGACCACTTGCTGCGCATCGCGATGCTGCATCACCAGCGGCATCCATTTGCGCAACATGGCATGGTCTTCGCTGTACTCCATCTCTTCGAACAAATGATGCTGGCGCAAAGCTTCATAGCGTTTACGCAGGAACGTAACATCTTCTTCGCCCCATACGAAGCTCTGATGACAAATCGGATTGATAAATTTTTCAGGCGATGGCAACGCCCCGTGCTCGACCAGATAAGACCAAAACTGCAATGACATTTCAAAGGCGGCGTTGATTTCCAGTGCGCGTTCGATCTGCACCGATCCGTCGGCAAGCTGTGGTGTGTAATTCAACTCGCAGTAACCCGCATGCCCTGTTCCCGCATTATTCATACTGCGCGAGCTTTCCTGTGCCACCTTGCTCAAACGCTCGACCAGCACGATATTCAACGAAGGATCCAGATGCGACAACAAGGTAGCCAGCGTCGTGCTCATCACGCCCGCGCCGACCAGTAATACATCTACTTTTTTATGCGACATTTTTCAGTTATTCCGATGCCAGAGCGAGTATGGCAAGCAAAATAGCTTTTGGTTCCCTTTAACTGCTTAGCCCGGCTAACATCTTTTCCAAGCGCTTTACCGATACTATGACTGGGGTTTTTAATTCCTGCGCGAATAGCGAAACGCGTAACTCCTGCATCATCCAGCCAAAATCTTCTGCACGCACATCGACATCGCCGTGCATGGCCGACAATTTACGTTGCCATTGCTGTTGCAAGGGATTCATCTGCGTCATACTTTGTGTATCGCGCGCCGGGTTGGCGCGCAGCTTTTCCAGTCGCACATTGATTGCTTTCAGATAGCGCGGCATATGTTGTAAACGCTCGAACGGGGTACGCGCGACCCACTCCTTGCCCAACAGCCATTCGCATTGCTGGCGAATATCTTGTTGTACTTGTGCGTGCGCCTTGTGTCCGGGCAGTGCCTTCTGCAATATCTGATATTCCGCCAGCACCGCTCCCACCAGCCGCGCGATTTCCTGCGCCACCAGATTCAAGCGCGCCTTCGCCTCTTTGCTGCGCGCAGCAAATTCCTTTTCGTTTTCCGGCCATGGCTCGTTTAAACAGCAGCGGTCGAAGGTCACCGCCAGAATTTGGCGCTGTAAATCCTGCTGCGAGCCGAACGGCAAAAACTGCATCGCCATCGCCTGCATCCCCGGCAGATTTTTTTCCAGATACTTCACCTGTTCTT
>PLYB01000007.1 GCA_003151655.1 Gallionellaceae bacterium
CCCATAGTTCGGCATCCATGTTCAAAAAAGGAAGTCCATCGTACTGTTGGAGCGGTAGCCGACCGGGAAGAGGGGACTCATCCTTTGTTAAATGGGCATACTTCTGGAATTGTCCAACCACCACGAGGCGCTGGTTATTTTTCTGTGCCTCGCGAGCCGTTACTTCATTTCTGAGTTTGATTTGCTCTCTGTCTTGCCTACCGCTGTCGTTTGCGGGCTTGGTCACGCCTGCTGGAAGAATTGCATCTACTGTAATTCCAACCAGTAGCTGATCAGCTAACTTTGCAGATCCACAAATGACTTTACCTGCCTCTTCAAATATGACTCGGGTGACAACATTCCAGGTCCGTCGACCTTTCATCTTCGGATACCAGATATTCAAACGCCCAAGCGTAAACAGAAAATGCAGCAACCTAAGTAACTGCATCGTGCGCTTGCGGGTGCGAGGCGCGCCTTTATCGCCCGCAGATGAGACAATTTCAGATGTGGCGCTTAACTCACGAACCTGACGGCCCAGTTCCAACTTTATTTTGAAACCTTCATCAACTTCTTCGACCACATCCCGGGTGTATCCCTGCAATCCAGAAAAGGCAGCTTTTGCATAAAATCGACACGTTGGCTGATGAGTAGCGCCCTGATCCGGATATTTTGCCAAAAAGTAATATTCACGCTTGCCTTGTAAGAGCCGTATAGCCAGCTGGTTTGTGGCGTCAGGATTGCAGCAACACAGAGGGACTTTTCTTTTTTTACGCGCTTCCTTCAGAACGTTCTGCCAATACAATTCCTTATTCGCATGGGTTTGTGTGGCTGGGTCATAGTTAAGACCATCAATGGAGATGGTAAAATGTCCCTCATTGTGATTAGTCATGACATTCCTTTCGACTTGCGCAGTACCAATGCGAACAGTTAGAAACGATACGAGATGCCAGTTGAAAAGATGTCGCTGTTCAGGTTGTCCTGCAAGGTCAGTCTGTACCTGTCATACATGACTCTCAGCCCAGCGTTCTTCCCGAGTGCAACCTCCATGCCGACACCGTAAGACAGACCGAGCAGGTTATTCGAGGATGATGCGCCAGTGCTTGTACTGGTGACATACGCTGTGGTGCTCGACAGGCCGAGTCTGACGAACAAATCAAGATAACCAAGAGATAGCTGATTTAACCCCGACAGGCTGTAGGTCGATGTTTTGGCAGTTCCGGTTGTTGTGCTGAATTTCTCTGCATTGATGGCCTCTACCTCAAATGCTAAATTTTTGTTGACGCGCACCCCTGCATAAATGCCGGATTCCGGGGCTGTGGTTCCGACACTTACTGACGAAGCATTGCTCGTGAACGATTGTGTGCCGCCTTTCAATCCAAAGTAGTTGTAGTGCGCCTCTGGTGCATCACTCGAATTGCTATCGTCGTTGCGGGCGTTATTGCAATCGTTGCGGTAGTAATTGCAGTCAGAATGGGAATTGCATTCAGCATGAGCCAGCATGGGCACAAACAGAAAAATGAACAATGCTTTATTTATTTTAAACATCTAATACCTCACAGAAAGTTAGAAATGCAGGCAGGTTTACCCTAATTTTTACAACCTCTTTTGGAGATTACTTACCCAAAACCATGACGAAATAGCTTTAACGATAAATATTATCGGTATCACGTAAACCGGGATAGGGATCGGAATGATTAACCATATCAACACGACAACAAGCAGCAGATTAAAGGTCTTAACGCCCATTTTGTGTCTGACCGGACTTTGCGATATGAAAGTTTCTTTGTATATCTCGCGCGTATAAAATCCATCTATGATCGAGGCAAAGACTAAGGGCATGCACAGCAACGCCCACATAACAGCAATAAATAGTCGATAGCCAAATAGGTTTAACCAGATCACCGTCACGTACATGCGCTCCATCAGCCAACTGTCCAACGAACTTGAGCTTGATATATCTGCGGATTCAATTATGTTTATGGACAAACCTCTTACCAAGAGCATTGATTGAGACAATATCCACTCATTGGTTTGGGTGCCGCCGTCGTTAATTATCTGCGTTAGCTCGGAATGCCAAGTACTTTCCATCGTTTTTAATGGCGTAAATAACCAAAATCCAAGCAGGAGCAACACCAAAAAGATTAATGTGTATATCCCATTGTTTGATTCGTTTTTTTCTTTTTGCGCCATGATGTAAGTTAGACAGCATCCACGCTCATTGCGACTGTGTACGCAGCATTGGCATCAAGAGTTGATAACAATAACGTTACCCATGATAAATTTCTCATGAGTTGTTTTTCTCCAGTCTGGGAATTCCCAATATAGGGATACGTCCCTTTAATGTTCGACCGCCCGACATGCGGGCGAAAAAATGCAGCGGGGGGAGTTCTCCCAGTATCGCCGGTGGAATTAAGTCGGCCTCTTCGTCGGACGACGATTCCTTGTAGGTCGCCGTGTATTCGTCCTGGATATTTCCGTCAACGTTATGACCATATTGGACCGACATTGACTTGACTTTGATTTTCGGGATGCCCTCGGCGATATATTCCTGTGTCTCTGTATCCAAGACCCGGAACGTGATTTTGTTATTGGTGTTCGCCAATACCTGACGCGCTTTGTTTGGATCGCCCAATCGCACCGTAAAATCGGCAAATGTTTGCGTCGCAATCGTCACTCTGAAAAGCGCGCCCCCGCCTTTGTTCATTAATTGAATAGAGGGCTGATTGAGAACTTCGGCTGCTTCGTCGATAAATATATTAACTGGCGTTACGTTGCCTTCCAGGCCATAGTTGTAGCGATCACCGGCCACCGCAGCCAGGTCGGCTAAAATAATTGATCCAATCGCGCTACCCACGGTCGAGTCAGATAAAGCATCCAGCCCGACGTACAGCACTTTCTTGCCGCGAATAATGCGCGCCATATCGGTTACTTTTTTACTGCTGATCTGTTTCGTGTCTGGAGATAGTAGCTCCGCCAGTGGTGCCGCAGTGAGCATCGAGAGAATTGGTATCAGTGACGCTACCATTTTCTGAAAGTGTTCTCTGTTGTGCTCATACGATGACAGCAAACCATCAATTTCCACACTTTGCTGCTCGTGTATAACGATGCCTTTATAAAAGTTGGCATAAGCTTGTAACAAATTATTTTTGTTGTGCTTGATGAACCCGCTAATCCGTGTTTCCCATTCAAGCACGGTGTGTTGAAAGTGCGTCCTCAGTACATTAAGCAATAAACTGTCAACGCCGCCTTCAACAAAGTGTTTTAAGTCGACAAGCGTTGGTCGCTTCTCGATCATAATAAATCCATTGATAATATCGTTCAGGACCTTCCAACTAAACGCGGTAAATGGATCGGCTCCTGTTTCTGAAGGGATTAGAGCGGCAACACGGCTGGCAAGCTCGGTCTTTCGATTCCAATTACGCATTGGATCAATACATACCGAATTTTCGGGTTGTGCTGGATTGAAATATTCAAATCTATTTGCATCGCCAAGTGCGGCACACATCTTCATCGCGTTATCGGCAAGGCCGTGATCTCCCTTCGGATCAACTATGATTACAACCTCTCCTCGCGCGATTGCTTGACCTATCAACAGGTCGAACATTCTGGTTTTCCCCACGCGCGTGGTTCCGGTTACAAGCGTATGGCCAACAAGATTGTCTAACGCGGTGAATATTTCTTTTTCCTGCGCCAATCCATGCAGCCAATACGCGCCGCCTTCCGTGTCCACGAACTTTTTACCATGCTGCGCTGCAATACCTTTCCACAACAACTGGTGCATTTTACTGGATTCAATATCAGTCCAAAGAAACCCGCGTCCCAATGCCAACTGGTTGTTATTGGATGCTTTCTTTGTGATCTCGATTAATTCGTCGATGTTAATGAATTCTTTGTCGGTTGATTTGATTCTGCGAACTTCTGCGTTGATCTTATGCGCTTGTTTTAACCGATATGTCCCGGCTATCATGTTTAAAGCAACCAATATTGCGCCAAACTGTTTTGGAACAGGCAATCCTACAGTAGTGCCGAATGTGATTATGGCTGCCGAATACCATGAGAGAGCCATCCCGATCTCATGGTTTTTTCTCCATACATTACCGAAATCTGCCTGCTCGCTCATTTATTAACTTTAGTTGATTAACGCCAGTGCGAACGTCTCGTTAATCATTTGGCATAGGACGTTATCGTCCACAATGAAGCTGCGCGGAAGCTTATTTATTTTGTAGCCTGTTAACTTGTTTAATAAATGGATTTTCACCGATTCTACTCGACGAACTAAAGGAGAAATTCGAATATTTATTGGCGCGCTTGCCCCAATCTTATTTTCCCTGCGCAGTATCATATTCACGTAGACAGTTGGTTTTTTTGTTGATCCGATGTAGATGCGCTTATCCTCATACTCGAAAATCAAAATGTATCCAAATTCTACCGCTGAATCAGGTGCTAACAAGTTTATGTCTTCTGGCTTGCACACGTTTTTCCATACGTGTTCTTTGTGATTTTGTTTAGTCATTATGTTATTTTTTCCGGTTTCTATACTTTCATATTCTTACACACATATTTAGTTAATTCTTAGTCGAACGACATGCCTTTTATGATGACGTTCGTTGAATTAGTTGACATGGTTTTCTTCCTGCGAGATCCACCAAGATTGATAGTTACTCAGGGAGATGCCATCTAGCAACAACAGATAGGCACTTCAGAAATTGCCACTTTGGAACTCTTGGTAGGCTGTGTGGAATTCGAACAGATGAATGACTCCAGCAGTGCGGCAGGCTGACATTGGTTTATATTATTTGGCTGGACGTACCGGTTACACACCCCGCGCCAGTGCCCTGACATAGTAATCGGCAACTTCCTTTTTTCGCTTCCGCATTTCAGCCGATGTAGAAGGGCAGGAAAAGCAGGGTAGGGCTAATACTCCTGTTCACAAAGGAGATTACCAATTCAGAAATTATGAGCAATGCTTAGACGCCTGCGCGTTGACTTCCCTTTACTCAGATAGCTCTGCGCGCTTCATCGCGATTTCAAGGGCGTACCGGATGGACTTCAGTGCGCTATTCAGGTGGTATGACTCCCGACGGATCATTTCCAGCTTTTCTTCAGTCTCTTCAATCAACGGCTTCTCCCAGTCATGGGCATAGCTGAATAGCTTGGTCAAAGTGTAGCCATATTTACCCGCTGGTTTCGAGATGGACTTGGTTACATCAAAGAATTTGTCATTCTTCTTTCCTCTCCATGTCACGGCATTCCAATCGGCACGGATTGAATTCCCTGTCAGTGCGCACCTGAGTTTTAATTTGCTTTTATTGTCCCAGCCAGGTCTCGCTTTTTCCAATTGGATGAGCATCGTCCAGTATGAGTCCACAATTTGGCTACAGGTTTCGAATAGCTCTTTGATTGTGTCTTCCAATACTTCCTTTGCTGCCTCAATCTGTTCTATTTCTAAATTCATATTTCTTATGGCTCCTTGTCCACTATTACTGAAGGTCGATCTGCTAGCAGAAAGCTACTTGCACACGATTAACGCCGCTATCTGCTCTTTTTTTTCTTAGGCTCGCGGCTATCTATCGTCATAATTTATATGGGAATTAAAACCGGATGAGGAAAGCCGCTATCTGCATCTTTATATAACTTTTTCAAACGTATTTGTCTGTCTCGCCTTTTTACAATTGAATGCCGCTATTTGCTCAATTCTATTTGCTCTAGTGGCTCTCTATCATATTGATAGTAATAGTAATAAACGCCGCATCCAGAAGGCCGCTATCTGTTATTTATGCAGAAAGCCGCTATCTGCTATTTTTTCTTAGTACCAGCAGTTGTCTATCATTATGATTAGAGGGTAATTAATACCGAATACAGAAAGCCGCTATTTGCTTTTTAAGCACCTACCAAAAAGCAAATCTAGTTTGAAGTCTATGACAATTCCTAAAAAAGTAAATAACCGAACCCGCGTTTTATGCTGTTTCCTGCGAACGCTGTCAAAAAACCGTGTCGTTCGATGAAGAAATAAAAAATTTGCTTGTTAAAATTCTAGGCGACTTCAGGTGAACGCTTGATGAATGCCGGTGAACGGAAAGTGAACTTCAGGTGAACGCTTGGTGAATGCCGGTGAACGGAAAGTGAACTTCAGGTGAACGCTTGGTGAATGCCAGTGAACGGAAAGTGAATAAAAGGTAACGTCGTGCCGGAAATTAATTTAATTGTTGAAAAGTTGAACACTCTCTTGCTGACCGACTCAACAAGAGCTAAGAAAGGAAGAATCTTCGAGTTGTTCGCAGAAATAATATATCTGCAAAAGAAAGGAGTATCTCTCGCAAGAATTGAAGATTGTTTAAATGAGGTATGTTTTGCAAATGACAAATTAAAAAAGGGTTGTTTGAAAACTTACCTTTACCAAATCAGAAAGGATAAGGAAAAAGCAAGTGGCTTCGGCGGGGTAGCTGAATCAAAGAAGGAAAAAAATAAAACTCCGGCAGAATCTAGTCAAAAGGACACCGGCGATGTAATTACAAAGCAAGAGTTGTGGGAAAAGCAAGCCCGTGCACGTATAGATGCTACGCCTCGCCGAACAAATGAATAATCAACTACAGGTAATATAGAAATGAAAACTAGGAACTCAAGTTTAAAAGACTCAAAAATGATTGCGGTAATCAACAAAACTGGCAATGTCGGTAAAACGACAATTGGCAGCTGCATGATAGCTCCTCGCTTGCCGGAGTTGGCGATGGTGGTGTATATCGAGAATACCAATCACATTCCTAATCAGCTTCCTCCCCCGATTGGTGTGGTCTATGGGGCGCACGAATTCGGTGATGTGGAATCAGAGTTATTAAAAGTAAGCAAGAAGGGCAAAAGTTGTCTGATAGATTTTGGTGCATCAGACTTCAATACGACGATGGATATGTTAAATCAATACACAGAGGTTAAAGACTGCGTAGACGTATTTGTCATACCTTGTACTCCCGGCAAAAAAGAACTAATTGATACGCAGGTTACTATTAGCACATTGATCGACCTCGGCGTTTCACCTGAAAGAATCCGTGTCTTGTTCAATCAAGTCATGCTTCGTGACAAGCCGAACCTGAAACGACTATTTTTTGGAATCTTTAATCTTCAACATGAAACCATGGAAAAATATGGCAAATCATTCTTTGCCAGTGTGGATGCCACGATGTTTCAGGCTGAGATATTCAAGCGTTTGTCTGATTTGGGCATGTCGCTCGAAGAGGTTTTGGCAGACGACACTAACTATGAAAAGGAGATTCTTGAAGAAACCGACGAGGGTAAACAATATGCTCTAGCTAAACGAATGAGCATAAGAGGCTTGGCAGTCAACACGGACAAAACTTTTGACATGGTGTTCGACGCGCTGATGGAAGGCATCTGAGAATATGGGTAAGGAGCCGCCTCTTGATATGCTGGAGCAGCATATTGCCGAACAAACCGTTGCTATGGTCAAGGTCAATGATCAGCTAAAAACCTTTTGCCTGTTAGTGCCTAAAGTCATATCCGACACGCAGAAGATTGCGCAAACGTTTCGCGATAGCTTGCCAGGCGATGTAGCCGTTGAGATGGACAAGGCCGCACAGAAAGCTATCAGCATGATGGCAGAAGAGGTGGCGCGACTTGCTCAGAAAGTGGCCGTTGATGCTGCAGCGTCTGAAAAGGCATACGCAGGTTCACGGGCCGCAAAGATTGCTGCGATTGGTGTGATTGTCGGTGCAATTATATTTGGAGGGGCCGGATATCTGATTTGTATGAGTATGGATTACACAAGTATCGCCGAGTCCAAAGCCTTGCTTGCGGCTGCCGTTAAGCGGGCTGATGATGCGGACACGGTAGCGCAGAATAAAATTAGCATTGCTGTCAGTGCGGCGAACGCGTCTTCGGCAGAGGAAATTAAAAAGGTGAAGGATATGGCCGGCTGGGTGGGTACCGCCGATGGTCAATTCTTTTTACGGCACGCGAAAGCGTTTAATTCATGCAATCAATTCAAATGGCAGATTGTAAAAATAGTCGATGGCAAAAAGGGCTGTTACGTTAAGCAAGATGGTTGGTTTGTGAGTGATATTTTGATTGGCGATCTGCATGAATGAGGGTAGGCAATAATTGAGCAGAGTGGAATTGGCAATTGATTTAAGTAATGTGTTACGAGAAAGATTAATTGGACTATCCGCAATCCACTTTAATTTGTGATTGAAAAGGTTATCTCTGACTTCTTGACGGTTGGCTGATTCCATGCCGCCAGCAACTGGTCTCTTCGTATCTCTCTATCCCTGTAACAAAACAGTCCAAACAGTATTACTGCCTTCACGTGGTGTGAGTGAAGCGCACTTGTAGTCAAGGGCTAATGAAACATCGTAGATTTTTTCCACGCACTGAAGAAACCATCCCTCAGAACTATGTAGTGTTAGCGTTTATTTTTACCCCGTATAGCGACAGATAAGCATGTCGTTCGATGAAGTTTTATCGTGAGTGGTAACGTATTATAACGTCATGAATTCGACATGGCTGATAACACTTTTCTTTGTTTATTTTTGCTGCTCAACCGCAAATGCATCGTGCATTGATGAGGCCTCAGCACAGTTTAATGTACCGGTGCAGTTAATAAATTCCATATCGAAAATCGAATCTAATAACAATCCATCCGTGATGCATCGCAACCATGACGGCAGTTATGACATCGGGTATATGCAAATAAATAGTGGATGGGCGCAAACGTTGTTGAGCTATGGCATAACACTACAAAGTCTTTTTGACTTATGCACCAATGTTTACGTTGGCACATGGATTCTGGCAAACAACATTAATCGATATGGTTATAACTGGAAAGCAATTGGTGCATATAACGCTCGCGATAACCATAAACGAGATATTTACGAGCACAAAGTGGCTGCGGTTTTGATTACAAAATGAAAGATATATTTTGAGTAATACCAGCTTCTTATTAATTGCACTTGCATCAATGATTACGAGTTGCACTACGGTTAAAGAACAAAATCTTGAGGCTGAGCCGTTAGATCGTATTGAATATTACAAGAATGATTGGCGTTTATGTAGAGGAGACGATTGTCTAACGCCAACAAAGAAAACTGCTTACTTGTCTGTACCTCCCATTGCCGCCGTGAGCGCAATTCCTGGCGCAGTAGCTAGCACAGCAGCTAGCAAATCAACTATGTCTTTTAATGTTGATAAAGGGTGGGATGAAATTTGTTCAGAGTCGCCGTTTGGTTCTCCACATGGTGAC
Organism: Gallionellaceae bacterium; assembly: GCA_003151655.1. Taxonomy (GTDB): domain Bacteria; phylum Pseudomonadota; class Gammaproteobacteria; order Burkholderiales; family Gallionellaceae; genus PALSA-1006. Next base: position 9,230 of record PLYB01000007.1, read on the forward strand.
GAACCGTCAGGACGCGCAAAAACTGTAACCATGATTGTTCATTTTAGGGCAGGGGAGAACAAGCCTTCATCCCAAGGAATTTATGATTTAAGAGCAGCTCTCAAAAGAATTCGCGGAACAAACTCTAACCTCGTTATAACGGGTCACGCTAAAAAGGATGACTGCGTAATGGATACCAGTACGGATACTGAATTGGCGAAGTCTCGCGCCAAGTTTGTCGCGAAATGGTTACGGAATCACAAAGTAGAAAATATTTTTATCATTAGACCGAAATGGAGAACGATCACTACAAAAGAAAACGAAGCAGAGACCATCATTAAATTTAAGTCAACTACTAAGGAGCAAATTAATTGATACCACGTTCAAAAGAAGCAATACGGGATATGGTGATTTCGGCGGGGTTTATTGTAATTTCGGTCATAGCGCCCGCGCCGCCAATCGCCTTATCTTTTGCCGCGAACATTAGCGGCGTTTCATTAGGCCTCGGCCTTGGTTGGTTAATCAAATCAATTATCGATCATATTTTAGGAGTTCGCGGTGAATAATTTACTGAGCATCAATATAACTCGCAAGCACGCAAACGCCATTGCGATAGTGGCGTGCTTAACGCTGGTAGCGACTAATGCGGTAGCGTCTACAACTGGTACGGAGTTCCAAACGTTATTTACTTGGCTGCTCGGTGAAGTGCAAGGTTATGGCGGTAAAACTATTGCCATTGCGGCGGTTGGGATTGGCGCGATTTTGTCTATCGCGCGAGTCAACCCTATTCCGATTCTGGGCGGTATTGGCTTTGCGGTTTTCCTGCAATATGTGCCTACGATTATCACCGGCATCTTGTCGGCAACAATTTAACAAATGAAAACGGAGGCAACTTGAACATCAATATAACTCGCAAGCACGCGAGCGCCTTTGCGATAGCGGCGTGCTTAACGCTGGTAGCGACAAATGCGGTAGCGTCTACAACTGGTACGGAGTTCCAAACGTTGTTTACTTGGCTGCTCGGTGAAGTGCAAGGTTATGGCGGTCAGACAATTGCCTTGGCGGCGGTAGCGATTGGCGCGATTCTATCCATCGCGCGAGTCAATCCTATTCCGATTCTGGGGGGTATTGGCTTTGCGGTTTTCCTGCAATACGTACCTACGATTATCACCGGCATCTTGTCGGCAACAATATGAACGATGAAACAGGATATATCCCAAAGTCACTTGACGCACAGGAGCGTTTTTTATGGTGGGAAATGGACCAGGCAATTCTGGCTATTCTGATGGTTGGCATCGGGGTAATTGTGAATGCAATGATGTCAGGAATATTGCTTGGCATTGTTGCCGCATGGCAATACGGCAGATTTAAGGCAGGGAAACATCCACGCTTCGCGGTGCATGCGATGTATTGGTGGTTGCCGAGCGAGTTCTTTGTGAAAACAAGAGCCATGCCTGCCTCCTGTCAACGCAGCTTTTTAGGTTAATACATTATGTTTTTTTCTAAATACGTTGCCAAAATGGACAATTCAAATCGCGAAGTGTTCTTTTTGCGGTTTCTAGTGGTATGGCTCGGCGCGATTATATTAGTTCAAGCATTCGTATCGTACTCGCTGGTTGGCAAGGAAAAAACGATACTCGTGCCACCGGAAATTCATCGCTCATTTTGGGTTGGCTCAGATACTGTTTCGAGTGAGTATCTGGAAGATATGGCCTATTGGTACTTGGGTCTTGCTCTCAATATTTCACCTCTCTCGGGAAGCTATCAAAACGAGCGCTTTCTGAAATTCTCAGCGCCAGAGAGCACCGGGCAGTTGCAAGCCGACATGGGGGCGCGTGCTGATTATCTGAAGAAAAATAATGTGTCAACACAGTTTGCGGTTAACGCGCTCAAAACCGACAAAGATAATTTGCGCGTTTCTTTTGCGGGAACTTTATCTACATGGGTATCCGATAAAAAAGCACCTGATCGTAAGGCCAACTATGTAATTTATTTTAAATTCATTAATGGACAATTATATGTATCGAACTTTAAAGAAACTAGCGAACAAGATCCATTTGGCGTTAGTGCTGCTCCTAAGTCTTAACATTGGCCTCGCATCGGCAGCCCAATATGTAATAGGGAAGCCGGACGAAACCTTAAGTGCGTCTATCTCTCGCACAGATCAGACGTTGATTAGGATTGCGGGTCATAAAATTCGTCGTCTGTTTGGGGTCGAAGGTACATTTACTTCAACGCCGGATAAGGAAGCTGGAGCAATTTACATAAAACCAACTACTAATGTGTCGGTACTTACCGTACATGTTTCTGATGAGAATGGTCGAACATGGAAACTGTTGCTTTCGGTTGTTAACGCGCCTGTTGACACCATTGTAATCAAAGAAAAGAACAGCTTGTCAGTGTCTCTTAATCAGCACGGAAAAAACTTACCGCGCGAAGATGCTATCAAAGAAATGTTGAACGCGCTTATGTCCAATAAAAAAGACGACGCCAACGAGTACGAGGATACCCATGACGTTACACAACTGTGGAAAGAAGCTGAGTTTGTGCGCGTCAAAAATATTAAAGGCAGCACCTTAATTGGAGACAAGTATCAGCTAACCAATACCAGCAACAAGGTGATGATTATTGACGAGCGTGAGCTATACCGTAAAGGTGTAGTGGAAGTTACGGTCGATAAACCAAATTTGCAGCCCGGCGAGAGCTCTGAGGTATTCGTCATTTCTGCCAACACAGCGGATGACAGTGATGAGTAAAATGACCTCAATGGTTGTCGAGAAGTTGAAAAACCTCTCTCCAAAACAAAAGCAATACCTAATGCTTGGTTCTTTTTGCACTTTATTTTTCGGATTAATTATTGGGAGCGTGAAGCTTTGGGGAAATAAACCCATGGCAGAACAAATACAGCATACTGAAATCAAGACGAAAGACATTGCTACTCCGGGTGCGCAAGTTGACCCAAAAGATGTATGGATGATGCAGTCGGCTCAAGAAATGAAGGGGATGAATGACACCCTTGATGCTGTTCAGCAAAAACTAAAGGATATGGAAAAGGCTAAAGCGGCCTCTTCCGTCTCATCCGTTGCGCCGGGTATATTGCCTCCATTGCAACCCTTGCCGAAGTTGCCTCCATTACGGCCATTGCCTCAGCCAATGTCACCAAGATCAAATGTGCAAGACAATGCAGCAAATTCAGCTTCCGTGCCTCTACAACTCCAGATTAAGAAAGAAGAGCCGCCCAAGGAACCAGGGATTATTGCTGTAGAAGTAAGTGACGCGGCACCTAAAGCAAATATCGAAACAAGCACCGATAAAGACATCTACATCCCGTCCGGCACTTTTATGCGGGTCGTCCTGCTCGGTGGTCTCGATGCGTCAACCGGAGGGCAGGCGCAAAACAATCCATGGCCAGTATTGATGCATGTTCAAAGCAATGCCTTTCTACCTAATAAGTTCCGTGCGCAAGTTAAACAATGTCGAGTCTTGGGGTCTGGATTTGGTGATTTGAGTTCTGAGAGGGCCTCTATTCGGCTGGAATCTTTCTCATGTGTGCTCAAAGACGGGTCTGTTATTGATTCTGCCATCAAGGGATATGTGGTCGGCGAAGACGGCAAGGCGGGGATGCAGGGCCGATTGGTTAGCAAACAAGGTCAAGTTCTTGCTAATGCGCTGCTGGTTGGCTTGGTGAGTGGTATTGGACAAGGCGTAAGCACTATGTCAACCACGTCAACGATGTCGGCTTATGGCGGTATAAACACGGTAACGCCAGGCCAGCAAATAGCGGCAGGAGTGGGTACTGGAGTTGGCACAGCGTTAGGCAAACTCTCGCAGTACTACTTAACACTGGCCGACAAAATTTTCCCAATTATCGAGGTGGACGCCGGTCGTGTCGTGGATATTGTTTTGACCAAAGGGATCAAGATGAGCGTTGCATCGCCGGGACAGAATCAGCTTTCAGGATTATTCCCGGATGAAGATCAGTATTCAGCGGTTTGGAAAAAAGGAAGTCAGTTACTTCATAAATCATTAGACCCCATTAACTAGGAGATTAAAGAAATGCTCAGAATGAAATTATCAATAGCCCTATTTGCCTCAATGCTGGCTTGTAATGTTTTTGCAGATGATGCAGCCGATGCAGTGAAAAGCTCATTGATTGCGCGATATCCGGCAACTACATTTACTGAAGTCAAAGCAAGTCCTATGCACGGGCTGTATGAGGTTGTGATGGGCAAAAATATCGCCTATACCGACACGTCGGGAGTCTTTTTGTTGTTTGGACACATGTATGACATGAAGTTGCAAAAAGACCTGACAGCGGATGAGTTGGCGAGCATCAATAAAGTTGATGTTTCAAAGTTACCAATTGCCGATGCAATAAGATCTGTACATGGACAGGGACGGCGAGTGATGTATGTGTTTTCTGATCCTGAGTGCCCGTACTGCAAACGGCTGGAGCCTGAACTTGTAAAGATTGATGATGTGACGATTTACACGTTTGTATTGCCTCTTAAGAAACCTGATGGTTCGGATTTGCATACGGGTAGTTCTGTAGTCAGCGCCAAAATTTGGTGCGCAAAAGATAAAGAAGCTGCATGGAAGGAGTTTCTTTTAAAAGGCACTTTGTCGGAGGATGTCAGCAAGAGCAAGCCCTGTGAAACGCCTATTGGAGCAATCGCACAGCTTGGTCAGCAGTTGGGAATTAATGGTACGCCAACCATGATCTTCAGTAACGGCTTTATGGCTCCTGGTGCGCTGTCTGCGCAGGATATCGTCAAACACCTTGAAGCCGATCAAACAAAATCGAGTGTCGCGACCAACGCTAAAGAGTCGGGGAGATAATTGTGAATAAGTCACTTTTTACTTTTCTCTTTGCCGCAATATTGGTGCTTGCATTGAGTGGGTGTGCATCATCCATGAATGGCACGGGAGGGAGTGATAAGTTGTCCTGCAAAGCACCGGATGGCGTCGCCTGTTCTTCGCTAGATGGCGTCTATGCAAACGCCCTTGCCAACAATCTACCGGGCTTGCAAAAAAAGGGATCTCATCAAAAAGGATCTCATTCTGCCGATGATAAATCGATACCCGACCCTGATAAAACCTCATATAACGGTATTAACCAAACAACTCCCGGCTTGGGGGACGCAATCTTTACACCTCAACACATTGTGCGTCTCTGGATGGCACCCTGGGAAGACGATGAAGGCAATCTTCATGACCAGCAATATATCTACATGATTGCCAGGCAAGGGCGTTGGATAATCGAACACAACGAACAGCCTATTTTAGACAAGTACAGGCCGACCTTTTTAAAGACACCTGCTTCTCAAGCAGCCCAGCCGGAAGATGGCGCGAAGAAGCAAGCTCGTGTCATGAACAACCAGATGTCGAATCCTAAAATACAGACAGATAATCCCAATCAGGGCATACCGCAAGGTTTGGGTCCGAATTGATGCGTGCTGACAAGGCTGCTTTGCCGTTAGTAAGCGAGCTTTAAGTACAAATTGGAATTGAAGAATTTATGCTAAACGCACTTAAACAAATTTTCCTCGGCGAGCGGAACATCCCGCCTGACGCAGTTCCGCGTGCTGTGCTGGAGCAGCTTACGACAATGCCGCGCCTCACTGGGCTTTTGCCATATTTGTCTTGGATGCCGGACGAAAGTTTGTTTGTACTGGATCAAACTGCATTTGGAGCGGTAAGTGAATTAAATATTGGTTTCTGTGTGGAAACTTCGCCCCAAACGGGGGCAAGCGAAGACATGGAAAAAGTGTTGGCCAGTTTGTTTATGTCCTGCCCGACAGGGACGGGCATACAAATCAGTTTATATGCCTCACCGGACATTATGCCTGTCTTGAATCGTCAAATGGATCTCATCACTTCTAAGAATGAGGTTTTCAGAGAAATGTCAGGGCACCGCAATAAATTTTTAATGAATGGCACAAGCAATTCATTGTTTTCGCAGCACACCTATTTGTTGAGAGATTTCAGATGCATCATTTCAGTTACCTTACCGCTCGACCCGAATTCGCCTGCTGACGTTGATGAGGCGATTAAGATTAAAGAGGGTATTCACGCAACACTGGGGTCGGCTCATCTGCCGGCGGTGGACTGGCGGCCAAATGATCTTCTGAATTTTGTAAAAGATTTCTTTGATCCGGATCAGATTTTTAAACCCGGTGGGCGGGAACACATTGAGTATGACGATACTAAACCGCTAAGACAGCAAATATCCAGCCTGGATGTGTCGTCATTATTGGCAGACAACGGCATTAAAATGAAAAAAGTGAATGGGCCAGAAATTATGCTCCAGACACTATCGGTAAAACAATATCCGAAATATTTCAGACTTGGCAATATGGGGTCACTGTTAGGTGACTATTATCAAACCGCTTTATCTATCCCTTGCCCATTTATGATAACGATGGGAGGGATCAATTTGGACTATGAGAGTGCCCGCTCAAAAGCGCAAATAAAAAGCGCCAGAGCAACTCAAGCTGCGGGGTCGGAAATGGCGCGCTTCCAGCCGGACTTGCAAGATAGGAAAAAAGATTGGGATATGGTTTTGCGGGCCTTTGACAACGGACGTAATGTTATCCAGATGTATCACCAAGTTATTTTACTCTCCACGAAAAAGGATGCGCCTAAAAGTGAGTACGCGTTGCGCGCCGTGTTCCGGGCACGCGGTTTTAGTATGGCCAACGACATCTATTTGGCTCATCAGGCTTTGTCATCAGCATTGCCTTGCACGCTTACATCAGGCTTGCAGGCAGATCTACGCGCATTTGGGCGAGTTGGAAATAAGACCGCTGACAACGCAATTGCAACATCGCCACTTATCGCAGAGTGGAAGGGTACGGAAACGCCCGTGATCACGTTATTTGGCCGACGCGGGCAGATTATGTCGTTTGATTTATTCGATAACCAAGGCGGAAATTATAACTTCGCTGTAGCGGCCTTATCGGGTTCAGGTAAGTCAGTGCTGGTGAATGAACTGTCATTCCGCTATTTGGGTTCCGGTACTAAGGTGTGGATTATCGACGTTGGGCGGTCATACCGAAACTTATGCTCCTTGTTAGATGGTGAGTTCATTGTATTTTCTGACGAAAGCACCAACACACTTTGCATCAACCCGTTTTCGATGGTCGTTAACATCAACGAAGATATGGAAATGCTTTTGCCATTGATCGCTCAAATGGCAAGCCCCCGAGAGCAACTTGATAATTACAAGTATTCATCTCTTTCAACAGCGATTAAAAAGGCATGGGATAAAACACAAAAGAAAACAACCATAACCCATGTCTTTGACATCCTACGTTCTACTGAAATGACAGGGAGTGTTGACCCTGAATTGGTTCAGCTCTCTGCGTCTTTGCAGTCGTATACCAAGTATGGCATTTATGCCACCTATTTTGAGGGTGACGCGAACATTCAATTTAACAAGGATTTTATCGTACTTGAGCTTGAAGAATTGAAAGCGAAAAAGGATCTTCAGGCAGTTGTCATGCAGCTGATGATGTACCGTATCACGCAGGAAATGTATCTGGATAGATCGCGTCGAAAATTGGCAATTGTGGACGAAGCTTGGGACTTGATGGGAAATAGTAAGTCGGCAGCAGAATTTATCGAGGCAGGATATCGAAGAGCCAGAAAATATAAAGGAGCGTTCGGCACGATTACGCAGTCGGTCGAGGATTACTACAAGAACGATGCGACCAAAGCCGCAATTCAAAATGCGGATTGGTTATTTTTGCTCAGGCAAAAACCCGAATCCATTGATCGTCTGGGTAAGGAGGGAAAGTTGCACGTTGATGAGTGGATGAAACGTCAGCTGCTTAGTGTTTCTACAGAGCACGGGCGTTATTCTGAAATATTTGTGAATGGGCCGAACGGATCAGGAATCGGGCGCTTAATACTTGATCCGTTTTCTATGTTGCTTTACTCGACCCGTGCGGAAGATTTCGAGGCAATTAAGACGTTGACTAACCAAGGCCTGAGTATTACTGAGGCTGTTGATAAATTACTACAACCTTTATCTACACAGCATTACTCGACCCGTGCGGAAGATTACGAGGCCATTAAGGCGTTGACTAACCAGGGCCTGAGTATTACTGAGGCCGTAGACAAAATAGTAAAACAGAGAGCAAGGCATTGAACACTTTAAAACATTTTATTATGACATGGGCATTGTCTGTCTTGGCAGCTAGTGCAGTTGGCGCAACGTGGTTGTACATACATCCACAACAAAAGCTTGCGCGCGTGGATATGAAAATTCTATTCATAAATCAAAAAGCAGCGTTTGACTCGTTGGTGAAACCTGACATGACCGAGCCAGAACTCAAGGCGGTCGTTGCCGCAGCCAAAACATACGCGCTACGTCTCAATCAGTCGCTTGAGACGGTTAGCAACGAATGCAACTGCGCGTTGCTTAACTCAGACGCGATTATTGATCTACCCAAGGATGTTAATGCGGCCGGCATTCCAGATCTGACTTCTCGCGTTCAACAGCTAATCACCGCAACAAAATAATAATGTTACTCAAAGTGGCCTCTTTATTAGTCGCCGTTGTCTTTGCTCAGTCCGCTTGTGCAGGCGAAACTATTTCAAATGACTCACTTGATTATCAATCGGTATTTGCCTGCGATGACGCCTCTAGCTTCAACTGGTATTGCGACGATAGTAATGATCCTCCAAAAGACACAATAAATAAGGTAACAGATCAAAAAAGCAAAGAGCAGGACGCGCAAGAAAAGATGGACGCTATCAGTAAAGACTTAAAGGCCAAGCTCGTTTTGTCAATTATTGATCCCACACCAGAGAACGTTAAGTCTTACATCATGGCACAAGGCGACTATATGGATAAGTCTTCGACATTTTCCGATGTGTGGCAGCGCGTGGTATGGCAGAACCCGGATGTGAACTATGAGTTAAGGCGTCCTGTAAACAATGCCGCGATCAAATCCTTCAACAGCCAGCAAAGGCAAAATGAAGTTAATACCGTCGCCCAATTCAGCAAGGATGATTGGGGCTTGTTTTTCTTTTTTCGTTCCGACTGTCCGTACTGTCACCGTATGGCACCGATGCTGAAAAGGTTTTCAGAGAACTACGGTATTACGATATTTCCTATCAGTGAGGATGGTGGCGGATTACCTGAGTATCCGAACCCTCAAGCTGATACGGCAGGACTATCCAAGCAGCTTGAACTTGAAGTAGTCCCCGCGCTGATTCTAGGCAACGTTAAGGATCACAGAATGATCACGATTGCATCAGGCTTGGTTTCGGAAGAGGATATTTTGCAAAGAATTTACACGCTTACTCAGACCAAACCCGGCGATTCGTTTTAGGAGAAACAATGTTAAATAAAACGTTTACTACGATACTTCTGGTTGGTCTACTAGGCAGTTCTATTGCAATGGCTGACACTCAGTCAGAAATGCAGTCTTGGTACAACAGTATGGGCAGTTTGACGAACATCACCGGCGCGCAAGTTGTGCGGGGACAAACGTCAACTACCTACACTGGGGGTAACGCGTTCATACGTTCTCCGATTACGAATCTGAGTCCAGTTCAAATAAAAGCGCCGTCCCTTACTGGCGGCTGTGCCGGGATTGACTTATTCGCGGGTTCGTTTTCGTTCGCCAGCTCAGCACAGCTAGAGGCGTTGCTTAAGAATATCGGCAGCAATGCACTTAATTACGGATTCATGCTGGCAATTGAAACCGCCTCGCCTCAAATGGCGTCGCAGCTTAAATGGTTGCAGGATCAAATAGCAAAAATTAATAACTTGAACATCAACTCATGCAAAATGGCTGAGGGGATTGTTAATAGCGTTACTCCTCAATCGGCGCTTGATGGTGCCAGTCTAGCTGGTATGCAAGGGACTGGTACAACTATGTCTAACATGTGGGGAGATAGCTTAGGTGCGATGCAATCTTGGAACTCGTATGACGCACAGCAAAAAGCGGCTGCTTTAAGGGCTGTTTCTGCCACCGATCCAAGTCTGGCGGCTTCTTTAAATCCGGGTAATATTGTTTTTAACGCATTGCAAAATGCAAACGTACCAATTGATATGTATCCGCTTATGATGGGTCTGGTCGGTGCGGTTATCTTTAATGCTCCGGGGTCAACCGCTAATCCAAGCGGTACTCAATCAACAGCTACTTACCTTCCTCCTACTCAAATTGCCTTTAAGGATTTTATTGGCGACCCTAATGCCGAGATCACTCAGCTGCAGGGGTTGGTTTGTGATGACATGGTTGTATGTTTAAACCCTGCTCCAGGAACAATAAACGCAGAATCATTTTCCTATTTGGTCAATCAGGTTATCACCAAGGGAATAACCAATATGACAAATAATTCTGCCCAAAACTTTACGACCAGCGATATGACATTGATAACAAATACAACGGTTCCGTTATACAAAGTAGCGCGTATTGCGTATATGAATGGCAATCAAGCGCTAGCTAGTAATTACGCACAACTAATTGCTGTCGATCTTGCCGGTCAATGGATGACTTCGGTTCTTAGACAAATTAATCAAGCACTAAAAAATACCAGCAAAACAACTTTAGCCACCAGTGTTGCCGATTCAGTAAAAGACTTGACCAGACAAATTGACAACGAACTCGCTTTAGCAGAACAGCAAAAACATATTGCCTACGCCAAAATCGCATCCGAATCATTCGTTGTACAAAATCTTAAGACAATTAACGATGAAATGCTAAATGCGGTTAAATCAACGGTGCAGCGCTCTGTATTAACGTTCTCGCAACATTAGTCGATATCGTCTAATTTGAACGCTCAGGAAATTAATTAATTGAACTTCACAATCTACAGCTATTGGAATATCACCGAATTAACCGGGGTATTCAATGCAATTTCTGCTTTGGTTTACAGCGATAATTACGGTGGCGCGCTTCAATTCATAGCACTCGTTGGAGTGTTGTCGGTCGCAATGACCGTGCTTGTGAGTAGAGGGCAAATGTTGGATGAGTTCTGGAAATGGACAGTCATGGTTGCACTGCTAAATGGCATGTTGCTAGCGCCAAGAGCGACGGTACAAATTGTTGATGTGACTGGTACTAATCCCCCCGCAGTTGTTTCCAATGTCCCGGAAGGTTTGGCGGCTGTAGCGGGAAGTGTTAGCACTATTGGCTATTGGTTAACTACCTCCTATGAAACGGTGTTTGCTTTGCCTGGAAGCCTGACTTTTGAAACAGGCGGCATGATGTTTGGACAGAAGGTTCAGCAAGAAATAACTAAACTTAAACCAGCTACCATCGCGTGGTCTAACGATTTTAATTCGTATTATACGGAGTGTGTGTCACCTAATATTTTGAGTGGCACATTAACATACGACCAACTTAATACTACCAACGATATTTGGGGCTTGCTGGGAACGGCAGCGTTACTAAATCCCGGATTTTATGTCACGCTTTCCACGTTGGGTACCGTGACATGCCCCGTCGCGTACACGGATTTAGATAACCGATTGACCGCATCTGAAGTTCCCGCGACATTGAAAAATTACGCTGTCACCGCTTTGCCTCAATCCTCAACGTCAACCCTTGCTGTGAACCAAGTAAGTCAGGTTGTTGTGGATTCATCGAGTTATTTTAATGGCATTGCCACCGCAGCTAACACGGCGGTACAGCAAGCGATCGTATCCAATTCAATCATTGATGCGCACTGTAACATGTTGTCGCAAACCACTAACACCGCTCTGGCCAACGAATGCATGACGCAATCTGAAGGTTTTCGCCAGACGAATACTGCGTACATGGCAATGGCAAACATTGCTCAGAGCTCCATGCCGAAATTACACAACGCGATTGAGTTAATTCAATATGGCGTTTTTCCAATCATTCTTATATTTATCATTGTAGCCGGGCATAAAGGCATGTCCATATTGAAAACCTACGTAATGAGCTTGGTGTGGATTCAATTGTGGCCACCGTTGTACGCGGTGGTTAATTACATGATGAATGTTCATGCGTCATACTGGGTAAACGCGACGCAAGGCAACGCAATGGCTTTGCAGATGCAGCAATGGATATCACAGACCAGCGTATCGGATCAGGCGATTGCAGGGATGCTTACTATTGCGATACCCGGCATAGCGGCTGCTCTCGTAAAGGGCGGTGACGTAGGTATGCAGGCCGTTGGTAATTTGGCGAGTCCCCCGGCTTCGGTTGAAAAAATGGCCGCTCAAATGTCAATGGGAAATCATAACAGCGGCCAGATGAACGAGGCACCGAGTGTGACAACAGGTGGCCCGAC
>PLYB01000014.1 GCA_003151655.1 Gallionellaceae bacterium
TGGATATTAAACTTGGCATGGTATGCACTTTTCCTTAAACATTGTAATATTCATTGGTCTGCCGGTGAGGTAGCCTTGCACCAGATGACAGCCTTTTGCTTTAAGAAATTCAAGTTGCTCCTGAACTTCAACACCTTCAGCCACCACCGTTAGTCCAAGCCCTGCCGCCAGGCTCAGTATTGCCGAGACGATGGCTACATCTTCGGCGCATTTTGGTATGTCATCGACAAATGATTTGTCGATCTTTAAAACAGAAAGAGGGAGTTTCTTGAGGTACGACAGCGACGAATAGCCCGTGCCGAAATCGTCGATCGCAATTTTCACTCCGGCATCGCGTAGTCCGGAAAGAATAGCGTTCGCCTTTCCGGGGTCGCTCATCAGCACGCCTTCGGTAATTTCCAGCATCAGGGACGAATGGGCAAGCCCGGATTCATCCAGTGCCTTTGTTACCAATTCGGTAAAGCCCTCCTTCTTGAACTGACGCGGAGATACGTTTACGGAGACATAGAAATTGCTAGCACCGGCTTCCTGCCAAAGCTTGGCCTGATGGCAGGCCAAGCGCAGTGCCCAGGTGCCGAGAATTTCTATCAGGCCGCTGCTTTCGGCCAGCGGAATGAATTTTGCGGGAGAGACCAGACCATGACCGGGGCGCTCCCAGCGCATCAGTGCTTCCGCGCCTTTCAGCACACCCGTCTGCATGCAAAAAACCGGCTGGTAATGGAGCAGGAATTCTCCGTTCTGCATCCCCTCGTGCATTGCCGTTTCCAGCGACAGGCTGCCATTATCGACGGCATCGAGCTTCGGATCATAAAACGCGTAACGGTTTTTGCCTTGTTCTTTTGCCGTGTACATGGCTATTTCCGCTTGGCTCAGCAATGAAGGCGCACCATCACCATCTTCGAGATAAATTGCCACACCGATGCTCACGCTAATATACAAAACGTTGCCGTCCACCCGGAAAGGCCGCTGGATTGATGACAGCATTCGCTTGGTTACAGCTTCGACCCCCTTCTTCTGATCGTCGCCGACCACGGTCATGATGAGTGCAAGTTCATCGCCACCGGATCTGGCGAGAGTATCGCCGGGTTGTATAACGCCCTGCATCCGCTCGGCCAGTGCTTTGATCAGCTTGTCTCCGATCATGTACCCGAGCGTGTCATTTACTTTTTTAAATCCGTCTATATCCAGGAGCAAGAGGAAAAGGCCGTGTTTTTCCTGCGTTGCGCTGTTGATGCCTTCCCTGATTTTTTCTTCCAAGAGCGCTCTGCCGGGTAATCCGGTGAGGCGGTCGTGGGTAGAAAGATGGGCAAGTTTGGCTTCGTTTTCTTTCCAGTGGGATGCATCGAAAGCCACGAAAACATATTCATTCAGCCCATGCAAGCGCAGGATATGGCAATCCATCCACACTGGCAGGACACCTTGCCGCAGCAAGCGGCAAACAAAATACTGTTTTTCTCCGATAAGCCCGGCCATCTCGGCCGATTTAAAGAAAGCGGCCACATCTTCGGGATGAATTAAAACATTGATTGGCTCGCCCACCGGGCTGACATGCAAATCAAGAAATGCCAGCGAGTGATCCGAGGCATGCAGAATTTTACCTTCCGCGTTTACGCGGATGATGAAGTCAGCCAAGCTTGACAGTAAATTAACGGGATGCGGATCACTCACGGTTGGCTCGATCTGATTGTTTATTATTCAACCAGAACCAACTAGCGGTGATGGTTGTTGTTGGGCTTTTCAGCAATATATCAACAGACCGGTCAGGCAAGGAATACTTACAATAGTTCCGGCTCGCGCGGATTATAGTTTTTGCTCACACCGCTGTAAACTTTTAAACCAAATAACCCATTAGACCGACGGTCTAATGGGTTATTTGGGTTTAAGCAGACATCAATTTCGGCTAATTCGGAGAAGCGCCTGCGGGGCTAAATCCCCTCTCCCTCGGGGAGAGGGCTAGGGTGAGGGAAAAATGTGGCGCAGCAGATATTTAGTTGCAGCGCGCAAGCCCCTCCCTCACCCCCAGCCCCTCTCCCCGAGGGAGAGGGTAGTAAAAGCAGGAATCGGGGGGGACTAAATGCCCTTAAAACTCTTCCCACTCTTCGCCTTCTTTAGCTGCGGGCTTGTTGGGCAGTGCCTTGGCCTTGCTTGCTGTGGCCGGTTTCTTGGCAGGGGAGGGCGCTGCTTGTTTGATCGGTGCCCTGGCTGCCGGTTTGGCAACGGCACGTGATGCGGCGGGGGCGGCTATCGCATGTGTCTGTTGCCCCTCAGTCATTTTGAACACACTGACAGAACGGGTGAGGTTCTGTGCTTCTTCTTCCAGTGATTCCGCAGCAGCGGCAGCTTCTTCCACCAGCGCGGCATTCTGTTGGGTGACTTCATCCATCTGGGTGATGGCTTGGTTCACCTGTTCGATGCCCTGGCTTTGTTCGCTAGAGGCGGCGCTGATCTCGGACATGATGTCGGTCACACGTTTAACCGCATTGACGATCTCTTCCATGGTCTTGCCTGCGTCGTCGACCAGTTTGGTGCCGATTTCAACTTTCTCGACCGAGTCATCAATCAGGGTTTTGATTTCTTTGGCAGCGGCAGCAGAGCGTTGTGCCAGATTGCGCACTTCGGCGGCGACCACGGCAAAGCCGCGGCCTTGCTCACCCGCACGGGCAGCTTCAACGGCAGCATTCAGCGCCAGAATGTTGGTCTGGAAGGCGATGCCGTCAATGACGGAGATGATGTCCACGATCTTGCGCGAGGAATCGTTGATCGCACTCATCGTACCCACCACTTGTTGCACGACTGCGCCGCCTTTAATGGCCACGGAGCTTGCGCTGCCCGCTAGTTGGTTGGCTTGTTTGGCGTTCTCGGCATTCAGCTTCACGGTCGAGGTGAGTTCTTCCATGCTGGCGGCGGTTTCTTCCAGACTGGAGGCTTGTTCTTCGGTGCGTTGTGACAGGTCGGTGTTGCCGGAAGCGATTTCTTTCGATGCAGTACCGATGGAGTCCACCGAGATTCTCACTTCACCCACCAGATTCTGCAGGTTGTCTACCGTTGTGTTAACGGCATCCTTGGTTTGTCCAAACAAACCCGGATAGTCTTTGGTGATTTTCTGAGTCAAATCGGCATCGGCCAGTGCTTGGGCAACTCGCACCACGTCGCGTAGTCCGGTATCGCTCACATCAGAAAGCTGGTTGAGCAAGTCGGACAGGGTTTTGGTGTAGCCAGCCTTGCCATTCAAATCCATCTTGGTAGAAAAGTTACCGCGCACTGCGGCATCTTCGACGATGTTTTTGATTTCATCGACGATCTTGGTGAGCGAATCAACGGTGCTGTTCACGCCAACCTTGGTTTGGCCAAACACGCCGGGGTAGTCTTTGGTGATCTTTTGCGACAGGTCGCCGTTGGACAAAGCGGTGGCGACACGGGTGACATCGTTCAGCCCTGTTTCAGAAACATTCGACAGGCTGTTGAGCAAATCGGACAGTTCTTTGGTGTAACCCGCTTTGCCGTTCAAATCCATCTTGGTGCTGAAGTCGCCACGGATCGCAGCGTCTTCGACGATGTTCTTGATTTCGGAGACGATCTTGCGCAGACTGTCTTGCATGGTCTTCAGCGAATACAACAGACTGGTGGTGTCACCCGGCTTAATATCCAGATTAATAGACAGGTCGCCCTCGGCGATCTTGCCTACGGCGTGGGCTGCGTAATCAGGCTCGCCACCCAGTTGCTTCATCAGGTTGCGCACGATCCAGAAGGCGATAAATATCCCCAGCAATATAGCGATCACTCCGAGAGAAATCATCAGCAAGCGCGTACTCGTGTAATTAG
>PLYB01000159.1 GCA_003151655.1 Gallionellaceae bacterium
GGATGCACCACCAGTCCGACCGGTTTATTGATGACGATGATGCTGTCGTCTTCGTAAACGATGTCGAGAGCGATGTCCTCGGCTATGTAAGGTTGATCGGCGAGATTGCTTTGCGGAGTAACACTAAGCATCTCACCGCCCCACACTTTCTGCTTGGAAATCGCTGCCGCACCATTCAGGGTGATTTGCCCCTGTGCCACCCAATCTTGCAAGCGGCTGCGTGAATACTCGGGCAATAACTTCGCCAGCGCCTGATCCAGACGCATCCCCCCGTAGTCGAGCGGCACCTTAAAACTCAATGAAGACGGTGTCTCGGGAAGTGTGATGGCATCAAGATCAGCGTCTATGTCAGCTTCGCACAAGAGAACACTGGGCTGGGTTGCGATTGTATCTTTGGTATAATCGCGCAAATTTTTATTGGGTTCGGTCATGCGCCACATTTTATACGCTTTCATCCTGTTTACGTTAGTTGCTTGTAGCTCAGATCCTTCCGCCGAAGATAACAAGTACACCGCTGACGAGTTGTATAACCTGGGTATGACAGCGATGGACGACAATCTGTACGACCAGGCAATCAAAAAATTTGAAAAGCTGCAAGCGAACTATCCCTACGGGCGTTATGCGCAACAGGCGCTAATGGAAGTCGCTTATGCCAACTACAAACAGGGGGAGCCTGCCCCGGCACTCAGTGCAGTTGACCGTTTTACCAAGCAATACCCCAACAATCCCCATCTCGACTATATGTTTTACCTGAAAGGACTGATTCATTTCGATGAAAATCTGGCAGGTGCCATGATGTCTATTTCAAATCAGGATCCGTCGGAACGCGATCCGAAATCATTGCACGAGTCGTTCGACGCTTTTAGAGAGTTACTCACTCGCTTTCCAGATAGCCAATACAGTGCAGATGCCAGATTGCGTATGGAATATCTCGTCAATACTCTGGCCGGTTCCGATATTCATGTTGCCAGTTACTACCTCCGTCGCGGCGCATATGTCGCGGCGTTAAACAGAGCAAAAAATGTATTGGTCGAATACCCGCAATCCCCGCAATCACGTAATGCATTGCAAATCATGGTGCAAGCCTACAATGCCTTGGGAATGAACGATCTGCGCGATGATGCACAACGTGTACTAAATCTAAACGTGGCCAAAGACGGGCATCTCCCCCTATCTATAGAAGCAAAGCGAAACACCGCCTGGTGGAGATTTTGGGAATAATGATGACTGGTGGCGATCTTGAAATATTGTCCTGAATGCGGCGCAGCCGTCGAGTTGCGATTGCCGCAAGACGACCATCGCGAACGTTACGTTTGTGCCACCTGTGGCACCATCCATTACCAGAATCCGAAACTGATTGTCGGCGCAATTCCTGAATGGGAAGACGGGCGCATCTTACTATGCCGCCGTGCCATCGAGCCGCGCCACGGCTTATGGACATTGCCTGCGGGGTTCATGGAAAACGGCGAGACGGCCGCCGAGGCTGCCGCCAGAGAAACATTGGAAGAAGCCAACGCGCGGGTCGCTATTGGCGAGCTGTATTCGATGCACAGCCTGCCCTACATCGACCAGGTGCATTTGCTTTTTCGCTCGCAATTGCTTGATCTTGAGTTCTCGCCCGGAGTTGAAAGCCTGGAAGTCGCGCTCTTTACCGAAAGCGAAATTCCGTGGGACACCATCGCCTTTCGCCCGGTAAAGTTCACACTGCAACGTTATTTCTCTGAGCGAAGGAATGGCAGTTTCCATTTCTTTAGCGCTGATTTGGCACCACCGACAGTCAAACCCGATCATCACGCATGACGATTCGCTTACTGACCACTAAATTTTAAGTTGCAATGCTCAAGATGAAACTCGTCCACATCCTTTTCGCCACCCTACTGCTTACCGGATGTGCATCGAATCCGCACAGCAACCCCAAGGATCCGTTCGAGTCGTACAACAGAAGCATCTTCAAGTTCAATGATGCACTCGATAAAAATGTACTTAAACCGGTGGCACAAGGTTATAACGCAGTCTTGCCCAAACCGGTCAAAATCATGCTGCACAATTTCTTTTCCAATCTGGACGATGTCGCTGTCACATTGAACGAACTGTTGCAATTGAAATTCAGGCTAGCCGCATCTGATGGAATCAGGGTTATCTTCAATAGCACATTCGGAATTTTTGGCTTAATTAATGTCACTGATCGGCTGGAAAAACATAATGAAGATTTCGGCCAAACGTTGGGTTATTGGGGTATCGGTAGCGGTCCTTATCTCATGCTGCCATTCTTTGGCCCGAGCTCGATACGCGATGGAGTCGGCTTATATGGCGACGGCCTAAGTAGCGTCATCGTCAACACGCGCGATGTTCCGACACGAAACTCGGCCTATGTAGTGAATAAAATCGATGACCGCGCTGAGTTGATACAAAACGAAAATGTACTTGACGATGCGGCTGATCGCTACGCATTCATCCGCGACTTCTACCTCGCGCGTCGACAAAATCTAGTGTACGACGGTAATCCGCCAAGAGAAAAATATATCGACGAGGAAGATAACGAACCTTCTCCCGAACACAGCAGCGTGCTCACCCAACCTTTGAAATAGAATCCAACGTTGTCCTAACTTTTTCCTGTTAACAGTCTTCGCACCGGCCCGAAGCTCTTGCGATGTTCGGGTGAAACGCCATGCTGGTTTAACGCCGAGATGTGTGCGGCAGTGGGATAACCTTTGTGGACAGCAAAGCCATATTGGGGCAATCGTTCATGCATCTCAAGCATTGCTGCGTCACGCGCAGTTTTTGCCAAAATTGATGCGGCCGATATTTCCGGCACACTGCTATCCCCTTTCACAATCGCACGGCTGGGCAAGCCGGTCTCCGGGCAATACAAACCATCCACCAACACTTCATGCGGACGCAACGATAACGCTTCGACTGCGCGGCGCATCGCCAACAAGCTGGCACGCAGAATGTTGAGTTCGTCGATTTCTTCTACGGACGCGGTAGCAATAGCCCATGCGGTCGCGTGCTGACGAATCTCCAAAGCAAGTTGCTCGCGTTTTTTTTCGCTGAGCTTTTTTGAATCGGCCAGACCGATAATGGGGCGCTGGCTATTGAGAATAACGGCGGCGGCGTAGACCGGCCCGGCCAGCGGACCTCGCCCAGCTTCATCAACTCCGCAAATTAAACGTACTAAGGTCATCTTAGAACAAAACAATTGGTCCACGAAAAACACGAAAGGCACGAACAATTCAAAGACGCACCACGTTTATATTGATTTCGTGTTTTTCGTGGACAAAGATCTGTTGTTGGGTTCATTTATGCAGATGCGGTGAGGTCGGTCAAATAGGGCAAGATGGCTTGCGCGGCTTTGTGTGCGGTATCTTGCTTGAGCTGGGTGTGCATGTGTCCGAACAGAATCTCCAATTCGGCGACAGCGTTTTTATCTCCTACCAAATTCAGCAATGCCTGCGCGAGATTTTCCGGTGTCGCATCGTCTTGCAGAATTTCCGGTACGACAAATTTCCCTGCCAATACATTGGGCAGACCGACGTAGGGCAGATAGGCTTTGCGCTTACTCAGCCAATAGGCGAGTGGCAGCATCTTATAGGTGATGACCATGGGACGTTTGAGCAACGCCGATTCCAAGGTGGCCGTGCCGGAGGCGACCAGCACGCCATCGGCAGCGATCATGGCATCGTGCGCATGGCCGAACAACATGGTGATGGGTAGGTCCTGCGCTTCAAGTTTCCACAGGGTGTCTTCAAAGATCGTGCGGGTTTCGCGGCTGGCCAGTGGCACCAGAAACTGCGCCCCGGGCAATGTTTTTAATATCTGCTTGGCTGTTTCGATATAGGTTGCGGCCAAGTAGCGTACTTCGCTTTGCCGACTACCGGGCAGCAAAGCAAACACCTTGGTTTGCTTATGGATGCGCATCTGCTCGCGCATCAAGTCCCGCTTTGGAAATTCCGGCAGCATGTCCGCCAGCGGGTGGCCGACGTAAGTAACGGGGATACCCGCTTGCTCATAAATAGCCGCTTCGAAAGGAAACAAGGTGAGGATATGTGAAACGGCATTCTTGATCTTGTGAATGCGTTCTCCACGC
Source organism: Gallionellaceae bacterium (assembly GCA_003151655.1). Classification (GTDB taxonomy): domain Bacteria; phylum Pseudomonadota; class Gammaproteobacteria; order Burkholderiales; family Gallionellaceae; genus PALSA-1006. The sequence continues at coordinate 4,088 of PLYB01000159.1, forward strand.
CAAGCCCAGATCGATGGACTGACATAATGCACCGTAGGAATTCCGCGTTGCTTTAATACAAATTCCAAGTCCAGATTGAAATCCGGCGCATCGATGCCAATAAATAAGTCCGGTGGATTTGCGATGAGTGATGCCTTGAGCTTATTGCGTATGCCGAGAATCTCGCGGTAGTGGCGTAGCGCGTCGATAACACCGAACACCGCCAGCTTTTCCATCGGGAACATGATCTCCATGCCCGCCGCTTGCATCTTGGGACCGCCGATACCGATGAAACGCGTATTGGGCAGCGATTGCTTGAGTGCTTCAATCAGATGACTACCCAGCAAGTCACCCGAAGTTTCGCCTGCCACCATGGCGATGGTTTTTACAGTTTGATTCATGGCAATTATCGAACGATGCCGCGGGTGGCGTTGTTCAAAAACGCCAACATGTTATCAATATCCGCGTCGGCTTCAGGCACTTGTCCGCGTAAGTCTGCGATCTCGTTCTTTGAGGTTTCAAAACTGCTGCCAGAGCGATACAGGGTGCGGTAAATTTGCTTGAGCATATCCACTCGCGCGGGAGAAAAGCCCGCCCTGCGCGGACCTTCCTGATGCGGGCCTTTGGCCTCCGCCGGATTTCCCACTGCCGTCACAAAAGGCGGCAAGTCTTGCGATAAGCGCGTCTGAAATCCCACCATGGCAAAATCACCGATGCGCACAAACTGGTGTATCCCGGTCATGC
>PLYB01000264.1 GCA_003151655.1 Gallionellaceae bacterium
CGGGGGATTACCTTATTTATTTAATCAGCGCGAGGGGACGTATTTTCCAAAAGTGATAGTCAAACACTTCTCACATGAGGCCGGTCAAGAGTCAAAGAAACTGACCAGATTGCGTCCTCTTTCTTTTGCTTGATACATTGCCATATCGGCCCACTTGAGTATGTCCTCCTGAGCGGCTTCGTGGTCGATAAACATCATTACGCCGATACTTGACGTGCAACGATGTTCCACTGTGGTTGCTGCATTGTTCTCTTGTGAGCGCGTCAGTACATAAGGCTCCGCCAGAGTGGTGCGAATTTTCTCAGCTACGATGCGGGCCTGCGTAATGGATAGTTCTTTATCCGTATCCAATTGGCTGAGCATAACCACAAACTCATCGCCGCCGAAACGCGCGACGGTGTCCGCTTCACGCAAGCAGCGGCTAATGCGATGTGCCACTTCGATCAGCAGCAAATCGCCCACATCATGCCCGTGGGCATCATTAAGCGGTTTGAAGTTATCCAGGTCGATAAACATAACCGCGCCATAACGAGCGCTACGTTGGCTGGTGGCCATCGCCTGTCCCAAGCGATCATTTAACATGCGGCGATTGGGGAGTTGAGTTAATGCGTCATAAAAAGCCAGATTGTGAATTACCTTTTCAGCTTTCTTGCGCTCGGTAATGTCCTCCGTTATTCCCATCAGCTTTTCAACGCCGCCTTTTTTATTTTTGATGGGAACGAAACACGATTTATAAATTCGCCCGCCCGAACCTCCGCCATTAAACTCGAAATGACTGGTTTCTCCGGTATACGCTTTGCCAAGCAAAGCACCTATGCGTTCCCGATCTGCATCGCTAACCGTATTCAGGTACGGGAAACCTTGCACCTCGCATTCCTGCTGAAGTCCCAACATGCCCAGTCCCGCCCGGTTCATGGAAGTTATCTTGCCATCCATGTCTATCTCGTGGATACACATGGGAGAGTTTTCAATGAGTAGCCGGTTATGCTTTTCGCTTTCACGCAAGGCACGGGTGATTTTCTCATTTTCCCGCAATGCCTCTCCCAGTTCACCGGTGCGGCGATGAATCTGGTCTTCCAGAGTAATTGCCGTCTGAAAAAGATTGAAGTCGGAACCCTGGATACTCGCGCTGCTTTCAGCACGATTCATCAGCGCCTGAATAATCTTGTTCAAACGCGCGATCTCGGCATGCAAGGCGCTCTCGTGCATATCCACTTGATCAAGCATTTTTTACCTTGAGCAGGCTCTTCACCCGCATCTGCAATTCGGCGCGACATACCGGCTTGGAAAGAAATTCCTCCGCCCCGGCCTCAAATCCCTTGAGGCGCGATTCGTGATCCTCCAGTGCCGTGACCATGACGATAGGGATGCAGCGAGTGAGCGAATCCGCCTTGAGCCGGCGCGCCACCTCGAATCCGTCGATACCTGGCATCATGACATCGAGCAGAATAAGATCGGGCAGTTGTTCCTTCACTGCCGCGAGCGCTTCTTCGCCGCTGGTAGCTATGCGTACCGCATAACCTTCGACGGCCAGTTGTTTCATCAACAACTTGCAATTGAACTCGTCATCGTCTACCACCAGAATAGTTGCTGGTTTGATCTGTTCCATGTTTCTTTTCTTCAAATAATGTTGGGCGGCGACACAAATTCGCAGTCGGGTCGCGAAGCAGACATCGCTCCGCACGGCAGCCAGACCAGAAACTTCGTGCCGACACCGGATTCGCTCTGGACACCGCTACCGCCGCCGTGCAATTCGGCCATGAGCCTGGTCAGTATCAGGCCGATGCCAGTGCCGCCATGACTGCGTGCGAGGCGGCCATCACCCTGCACAAAAGCCTGAAACAGACGGGGTAGTATTTCCGGCGCAATACCGGAGCCGTTGTCGTTGACGGCCAACTCAAGATATTCGTCGGTTTCAACCCGCACTGGCGCGGTAATGTCCTTGCGCGGCACGCGCCGGGCGATAAGACTGACCTTCCCGCCGGATGGTGTGAACTTGAAGGCATTGTCCAGCAATTGATCGAGCAAATACGTTACCACTTCGCGGTCGAGCATCATCTCGCCCATATTTTCCGCCATCTCGACCGCGAAATCCAGACCAGATGCCCGTGCCTTGGCGGCATGTTGTGCGGCGACTTCACCCAATATCTTCGCCGGACTTTGCTGTCTGGTTTGCAGTTTCACCTTGCCTGCTTGTAGTCGGGCCAGTTCGATCAGGGAATGAATTATGGAGAGTTGCTTGCTCCCGGCATCGAAAATATCCTGCGCCATACTCTTCTGTTCGGAGGTCAACTCGCCGGCGAGTCCTTCCTTGAGCAAGTCGGCGAAGCCGAGAATATGATTGAGCGGCGTTTTCAGCTCATGGCTGATGCTGGCCAAAAACTCATCCTTGCCTCGACTGGCCTGTTCCACCTCAAGTTTGGCCTGCTCCAGAGCTGCGGTGCGCACAATGACTTTTTCTTCCAGTTCGTCGTTGAGCCTGTGTATCGTTTCCTCCTCCTCCCGCAAGGCTCGGGTAATTTTCTCGTTTTCCCGCAATGCGGCTTCCAGCTCATCGGTGCGGCGGCGCACCTGATCTTCAAGAGTGATCGCCGTTTGAAAAAGATTGAAGTCAGAACCCTGAATGCCCGCGCTGCCTTCAGCGCGATTCATCAGCGCCTGAATGATTTTGTTCAGGCGTGCGATCTCGGCATCATGCGATGCGTACTCATTCAGTTTCGTCTGGTCAAGCATCGTACACACCTTTATCCGCTTTCTCAGCCGAGCCAATGGCGATCCCGGTGAGCGTCTGGTTAACATGAACGCCGTGGAATTGCTCTCCATAACTGCTGAAGCCTATGGTGTTGTTACGCCGAAAAATCTCCCCGATGCGTGTTTTCAAACCGTTCTGGGAAACTTCCAGATTGCGCAAAATACAATCGCAGCCGATAACGAGTTGGGGCGGCCCGATTTCCGCGCTGATTGCGTCGAAAGTCCGCTCCAGATTACTCACGATATCCACGCCATGCGCCGCTCTGAGCACCAGCCCCGCCTCAATGGCACAATAGAAAGTCAGAGTGCCGTCGGCGTTCGCCTTCTGGATAGAGCGCACATAATCGGCACCACCAATTTTTACCACGACGGGCGAAGCGGAAAAGTGCATGGGGCCGAGATCACGCACGTCAACGCCAACCAGCCGGGCATACTCTGCGGCGGCGGGCCGTCCATTGATCTCCTTGACGATACGCTTGGCAGGATCGGCTTCCGTGACTACCAGCCGCTCGTCGGTAGAAACAAAATGCTGGGTCTTGAATATTTTAAAAGGTAAAGAAGTGCTGATCAGGATCAGTGCCGCGCTATCAGAATGGAAGCGACCATCGCTATAAACATAAGTCTTGGCGAACTTCAGGTCGTCGCCAGACGAGCCTCCGAATAGAATAATTTTGCCCAAAGCAGACTGCAATGCATGCGCTACCGACTCCTCTCGCATAGACAACCCGTCAATCAGCAGCAATGCAAAACTGTTATCCGGGCATGCGTTGCAGGCTTTGTTTTCAAGCCGCTGTAACAGGGTTTGGGTAAAATTATTTCCTTTGGTGATATCGAACTGGCTTAATTGATCCAGCAGTCCGCTGACAGCCACACAACTGCCCGCAGAAAAGCTCATCCCGGACAAGCTATGTCTACTATAACCGGCTGGTCCGATTTCTCCTGCTGTGGTGCAGCCCACCACCTGAACACCGCTAAATAAACGCTGCATTTCCGCAGCCAGCACATCGAGGTCATATTCGCTGGAGCAGAAGAAGACAACCAGTTCCATGTTCGGCTGCGACACCGCCGAATGAAATTCCTGCACCGCTTGACGAGCCTCCGTTGCGCACGATTGCGCCGTGCGAATACGCTGATCACTCATGTCGATCACCTGTGTTTTGTAACCGATGCACTATCCGGTTAATCAAATATCTTTGTGGCCCCCTGACGTAAACATGGTACTCCGTTTTTTCGTATGTTGGTCAAATATGAGGTATATGGAAAATGGTTGTTATAGCTCGATTTTGAATCGTCCGGATTGGCACACAACGACAAAGCATATTTTCAAACTGCCCAGTAAAAAGCTGACATTCAAAAATTTAAAAAGCGTCGTTTCCAGCGCAAAGACGAGAAATATATAACCCGCTAAGCAAACGGATTTTTGACGACTATGGCATCAATTTTCATTCCGTCTTGCATATCTTCGGACAACAGCAACTTCGCACCCGACAAAATAGCAGCCGCGCAAATATTTGCGTCATAAAATGAAAGCTGATAGCGCTTGGAAATTTGAACGGCTTTTTCGTGCGATTCCAATGTCAGCGGAACGACATCGCACGCGGCATTGACAGCCAGCAATACAGTATCAATTTCTTCCCATGTCATTTTGAGTTTGCGCAGGCAAACAGAGGTCACTTCGTTAAGCACCTGCACACTGATGATGCCGCCTTTGTCCAGTATGGCTTCGGCACGATCAGCCTTGGCGGAATCGCCGGACAGCAAATACAGGATCACATTGCTATCAATAAAAATTGTGCTCACCTAACTTGATCTCGTTCGTTAGCTTCAAGACGATCAAAGTGAAAATCAGCAGGCAGACGTCCGCGAAATTGATGCAAGCGTGCAAGCAACTCCCGCACTTCTTTTTTCTTGGCGACCTCAAAGGTTCTGGCATTGACGACATGCAGAGATATTTCCTCGCCCTCCTTCAAATCAAGCGCCTGAACAAGTGCCGCAGGCAGCCTGACCGCCAATGAATTTCCCCATTTTGCAACTTGCATGATTTTCCTCTTGCGGATATACACATGCTAAAAAGTATATCACAGCATGACTGCTATCCGTATCGAATTATCCCGGATTATCCATTAGGACGTAGGTCGGGCTTCAGCCCGACATGTCGGGTTGAAACCCGACCTACAACGCCTTTCCATGTTGTGCGTATTCGTTGCGCAGGCGCTCGAATTCACCGTTGACCCGCACCGAGAAGTTGTGCAGTTCATCCATCTGGTCGTTCGCATAGCGCCCTTTCAGGCGTTGCGCTTCGGCGAGCAGCGGCAGGCGTAGCAGCTCCTGCACTGGCACGCCGAAGTCGAGCAGTTTCATGCCCTGTCGGTAAATAGACAGCATCTGGTCGAGCAGGGTGAACTGTTTTTGCGGCGAACAATAGCTGTCCACCGGGTCAAGTGCGCTCTGTTGCAACACGCCTTCGCGGAACAGTGCCACGCCTTCCAACGCCCAGCGCTGCTGCGGCGACAAGGCTTCGGGGCCGACCAGATTGACGATGCGCGCCAGTTCCTCGGCCTGCGACAGAATACCCAGCGCTGCGGCACGGTGTTCTTCCCAGCGCGGATCGACATGCTCCGCCCACCAGCCGCTGCAACTGGCGACATAGCCGGAGAAACTTTCCACCCAGTCGATGGCGGGATAATGACGCGCATCAGCGAGTTCCTTGGAGAGCGCCCAGAAAGTTTGCACGATCTCCTTGGTGTGGCTGGTGACCGGTTCGGAAAAATCACCGCCGGGCGGCGACACCGCGCCGATCAAGGTGATCGAGCCGCTTGCACCCGCGAGGGTCTGCACCCGTCCCGCGCGTTCGTAGAAGGCGGCAAGGCGCGAGGCGAGATAGGCGGGATAGCCTTCTTCCACCGGCATCTGGCCGAGGCGTCCGGCCACTTCGCGCAACGCTTCGGCCCAGCGGCTGGTGGAATCGGCCACCATCACCACGTCGTAGCCCTGGTCGCGGAAATATTCGGCCAGCGTGACGCCCACATAGATCGAGGCTTCGCGCGCCACTACCGGCATGTTGGAGGTATTGGCCACCAGCAGCGTGCGTTCCATCAGCGAACGCCCGCTGTGCGGGTCGGTGAGCTTCGGAAAACTTTCGAGGATGTCCACCAGCTCGTTACCGCGCTCGCCGCAGCCGACGTAGATCACGATATCGGCATCGGCCCAGCGTGCGATCTGCTGCTGCACCATGGTTTTGCCCGCGCCGAACGGGCCTGGTACGGCAGCGCGCCCGCCTTTTACCAGCGGGAAAAAGGTATCGAGAATGCGCTGTCCGGTGAGCAGCGGTGCCACAGCATCGTCGCGGCGCAGGTAAGGGCGCGGGGTGCGCACCGGCCAGCGGTGAAAGAGCTTGAGTTCGTGGATATCACCCTGTTCGGAACGGACGCGCGCCACCACGTTATCCACGGTGATGTCGCACGCGGCAACTATTTCCAGTAACTCGCCACCCATGCCGGGTGGTACCAGAATGCGGTGGGCAATGGTCTGGGTTTCCTGCACGCTGCCCAGCACCGCACCGGCTTTGATTTGAGTGCCGACAGCGAGGTCTGGCGCGGGCTCGAAATGCCATACGCGGTTACGGTCAAGCGGCGGAATGTGTACCCCGCGCGGCACGAAATCACCGTGCTGTTTGGCATACTCCAGCAAGGGACGCTGCACGCCGTCAAAGATGCCGCCGAGTAATCCCGGCCCCAATTCCACCGACAGCGGATGACCGAGCGCGGTAACCTGTTCGCCGGGGCGCAGCGATTCGGTGGGTTCGTACACCTGTACCAGCGCGAGGGGGCCATTGCGGGCAATCACCTCGCCACTCAGATTCAGATGGCCGATGTTAACCTCCTCGCCGGTGCGCACATCGGCGAGTTCGACGGTAACCAGCGGCCCGTTGACCTCGATGACCTTACCCATTTTTTGCTTCTCCGGTTTGCGCCAGCATCCGTTCGGCAATTGCACTTTGCAAGCTATCGCCCAACCGTTCCATGCGTCCCTCAAAAGTATTGTCGAAACGGATGTTGCGATCCGCGCTAACCAGCAGCACGCCGCCTATGCAACTCAGCGGCTCGGGCGATAGCGTCAGGCGCTTGCCGGGTGCGATTTCTGCGGCGTATTGATCCCAATTTTGTTGCACGCGCTGTACGTCGCGGGCATTGAACTGGGCAACCAGTTCGTCGCGCTCGATAGCCTGCGCGCATTCGCGCAAATATTCGCGCAACAGCGGCAAATAGAGCGCTTCGTCTGCCGCCAGCGCCGACAGGCGTTCGCGCAGTTTGGGCAGTGCAGTATTGATCAACTCCCTGCGCAGACGATCAAGTCCACCACGCAGCTCAAGCTCCGCCGCCTGCACCCGTTGCTGATAAACGCGTTCGTCCCGCGTCTTGGCGCTAAGCACTTCGCGCTCTTCGTCAATTTGCAGCCGTTGCCGTGTTTCCGCGAGCATCAGCTCGCGTGCCTGCCGCCCATTAATAAGATGCTCTTCGGACAATTTTCGGGCGCGCTCCGCCAATGCGCTTTCGAGGCCGGAGATGTCGTCCGCGTCGCTCATTGCCGGGTCTCCATAGATGTGGGACCGAGCAGGCTTTGCACCAGATTTTCCACACGCGAGTGATAATTAGCGGACAAATGTATCTCGGGAATTTCGGTGATGACAATGCGACCGCCTTCGTTCTGCGCGCGCAGCAATTGGCGACCGGGATTTTTGGTCAGGCTTTGCTCGATGACGACCAGCGCAGCATGCTGCTTGTGCAGCAATTCCTGCATCAGCTTTTCGACGGTCTCGGACGCGGGATCGACGTAGGTCTCAAAGCCGATCAAGGCGAACCCTTCCATCAGCGCGGCGCTACCCAGCGCAATCATGCGTGCCGGAGCAAGGCCAACGGAGCCGTTCATGCAATTTTCCCCAACAGCAGAATGGTGACCACCAGACCATAAATGGCGATTCCCTCGGCGAGCCCCAGATAGATCAGTGTGCGACCGAACATTTCCGGTTTTTCGGCAATAACGGCAAGCGAGGCCGCACCGACTGAGCCCACGGCAAGGCCGGCACCGATAGTCGCCAGCGCCGTCGGCAGACCCGCTCCGAGCAGCGCCAGCCCGAGACCGATGGAGACTTCACCCGGCGCAACTGCGGCCTGTTGCGCCATGACATCATGCATACCCAGCAGCAGCGCACCGGTGCTGGCACTGACGAATACCAGCAGGTTGGTGCCCAGTGTGCCTTTCCACCAACGTGTTGCACGCACCTTGTCCTGCACAGGTCTCAGTTCCAAATAAATCCCCAAGGCCAGCGTGCCGAACAGATTCAAGCAAATTATCGCGATGAGCCAAGACATAATTTAATCTCCAAGTTACAAGTTAAAAGACATGTTTTAAGAGCGCTTAAACGTAGGCTGTGGGTGAGCTTGCGAACCCCAGCATTTCTGAAAACTGAATGCTGGGGTTCGTACCTCACCACCAGCCTACCCGCTCGCTACCAGCTTATTCCCCAGCCTAAGTGGACGGAACTTGCGCCCGTCGCCGCCGAAGAAGCGGGAGAAGCCTTCATAATATTCCAGACGCAGTGTCTGGATTCCCACAATCGCGCCTTCCAGCCCCAGAATAAAAATATTTCCCAGCACTACTGTGACCCAGTATCCGGTAGATTGCAACATGTTCGCCACGGTAAAAACGGCAACGGACAGTGCCACATGATTAAGGCTAAATGCCGCGAGCCGCAGGAAGGACAGCGTGTTGGAAATGTAAGTCATGCTTGCCTCGTAACCTTCTATTGCCGCAATCAGCAATCTTTCTCCGGTAGCGAGCTCCCGGTTTTGTTGCCATGAGTGGACGAACATGATTGCGAGGGCAGCGCACACCGCCAACAGCGGAGCCATGCCGGTTCGTCCGCTATCCGCATACTGCCAGCCAGCGGATAGCAGCCCCAAATATAGCAGCAGACCTGCGGCACCGTGGCTGTCGAGCAGCGCTTCGCGCATGCGACCATCGGCGATGCGATTGCGTATGGTCAGCATGCCGGACAACAGGATGAAAGCCACGCCCCAAGCCAGCGCAACACCGAGCATGCGCATCGGGTCGGACAAGGGGGATATCCATAGTGCCGGTAGCAGATGCTCAAAACCGAACACGCTGCCGTAGAGCAGACCGAACACCGTCGAGCTGAGGCCGATGGTAATCGCCAGCGTGGAATATTGGCCGAGACGACGGCGCAGCATAATCCCGGCAAATGCGATGGTGGCACCATGGCCTACATCTCCGAACATCATGCCAAACATCAGCACGAAGGTAATCGCAAACAGGATAGTGGGGTCGATTTCGCCGTAACGCGGCACGCCGTAGTTCAGTACCAGACTGGCGAACGGTTGCAGCCAGCCGGGATGTTGGATTGCCGAAGGCACCCGCAGCCGCTCATCGGCACGGGGATCGCGCACCAGCAGCACGAAGCGGTCGCCGAAGCTTGTCGCCAGCATTTTTTTCAACTGCGGCAACTGTTTGACCGGTATCCAGCCGCTCATCGAGGCCAGTGCTCCCCTGCCCCGCATCAGACCGGCCAATTCTGCGTAGGGTGCGGCACGAGAGAGGATATGTGCAGCATCCAGTAGACGCTCGCGCAGATTTTCTTTGGATGGTTCCGCAAGTCGGCGCGCATTTTCCTGCGCTTGCTGTTCGCTCAGTCGCGCCAGATTTTCGCTCAATTCGCGGCGTACCTCGTCCGGGCTGCCATGAAATTCGGCGGGAATCTCCATCGTGCGCCAGCCTGCGGCCTGGAGTATGCGTTCGATCTCCTGCGTCTGTCCGGCGGGGCCCGCGATGACCACGTTGATCTGCTCCTCGCTGGTAGAAAATTCGATAGCGATAAAACCGGCCAAAGCGAGCGCCTCTTCAAAACGCCGGATGTTGGTGCGCGGCAGTGTGCCGATGCGCACGTCCAGCAACGAACTCTTTTTTTGCAGCAAGGTCAGATCGATATTGATGTCACTAAATTGCTCAAGTGCCCTGAGCAGTTGCGACGCATGACGGTGTTCTTCGCTTAGCCGGTGAATGCCTTCCTGCACTTCCGAGCATTTGCCCCACACCGATTTTAACCATACCCCAGTCTCCGTTAATTGCTGCGGGGTGACTGTTTGCATGGGCGCATCGACGGTTTCCGGCACATCAATTTCGTAATGTGCCAGAATTTTGTCGAGATGGGTTCGGGTTTCAGAATATTCCAGACGATAAGCTTCTCCCGGCAGTTCGGGAAATTGTTCAGGCAAAATTTCGCTGATCTCCGGATCGAAGCTGCCATAGTTGGCAAGCAGCAGCGCGGCATGAGGGGCATCCTCCTTGAGCAGGCTCAGTTCGATTCTCTGCATGGACAAGGGCTTAAACATTAGCCACTCCGTTCCCGGCAAGCCCCAGCGCGGAGCGGATCTCGGCGGCTCCCAAATGCATGCTGCGTCCGCTGACGATGGCGCGGAGCCGCCGCAGATCGCGTTCGCGCAGCATCATATAGGCAAGCGCGCGGGCGATGTTGAAGCTGCTGCTGCGCAAGATGTTGTTGGCAACGCGCCAATTCTCCTGTTCCAGTTTTAGCGTAACTTCGGTCGTGTCGCGTACGCCCGCCAGTATCTTATCGAACGGTGCGGGCAGTTTATCGATGGCCTCCGCAAAGCTCGCACACTGTGCGAGTTGCTGCATCTGTTGTGGCAGCAGGCGGTGGCTGGAGGGAATGAGCAGGTAATAGGCCTGCGCCGGAGACATATTATAGGCAAAGCGGTAGCGTAGCAGCCAGACCAGATTAACGCGATCAACGATATTGCCGGTGAGCGTGCGCAACATATCTCCGGAACTTTTATCGATCGTCGCGCCGCGCCGCGCCAACCCCGCGTAATAACGCCGATCCAGCGCGGCATCAAGTGCGAATAGTGCTTCGCCCTGTTCCAGCAACTGGCGTGCCTGACGGGCGATGTCGATGTAGGGGGTCTGTTCCAAACGGCGCAATAACTCCGCAGGCGTATCGCTTTGCAATAATTCGTTGAGGGGCAGGCTGGTAAATTCACCCATATCCTGCAACTTTTCTTCGATGGCCGAACGCGGCTGATTGCTCATCTTGCCGCGAATAATGGCCTTGAGGTTACCCAACTCAAAGCGGTGCGCCCAATAATTGAGCAATTCGCGGGGTGCTCCCGATAGCGGGCGCATCAGTACGGCCAGTTCTTGCAGCAGAATGTTCACATTGTTCTGATCCAGCTCGACGCTGTATTGCTCCAGAGCGTTTGTCCCGGCTGCATTGCGCGTATCTGCTTCGTAGGGACGGTCGATCAGCGCATTGAGCTGACCAAGACCGAGCAACTGCCCGGCATAAAGGCTGATGCGGGTTTGCAGGTAGGCATATCGCGCGCTGATCATCGCATATTCATGCCGGTAAGCAGCGCGATAGCTTTGGCTAGCGCCTGCGGTTCGTGCAAATCCGCCGAGGCGCGCAAGGCGAGCGCCTGTTCGGCATAGCGCCGTTGCATGGCAGCAATGGTCTGCTGCGCACGCTGTTCCGCCAGTGCGAGCGAGGAAGCCTGAATTTTGGCTATGTGCTCTGCGTGCTGCTGTTCCGCTGCGCTGACATCACGTTTTGCCTGCTCGATGATCGCCTGCCGCTCCTCATCCGCGTGCGCAACGATCCGTTCAGCCTCCATCTCAGCATCCAACAAACGCTTTAGCGTCTCATCTACCATGTCTCACCTCGACTCTAGATTTTGTTCAATCCAAATTACGGGTTACGATAATCCTGATTTGCGGATATTGTCTTGTCAATTTATGACCTGACTTTATGGTATGGCGAATCAATATGAGCTTTGGAAAATAGTATCAACTCTACAACATTATTACCAGTAAACAACGATGAAATCTATCCGAAAATAATCACTATTTCAGCAGCGCTTGCAATTTCTTTTCGCGCTGAAGCTTCTCAACGGTAACAATGACGATTCGAATTTCAGCAGCCGTTAGTTCGGGAAAGTGTTCTTGCAACAAGCGTGTCATTGCAAAATTTGAGAAGGTTATATGGGTGTCTTTGCCATCAACAATTGGCGCAAGCAACTCACAGGCATGCACAAATATTTCGCGTACTTGACGGTGTTCGCGGCGATCACTAGTAGCAGAGGTTGACGTATTCATGGCTTTAAGTTCCGATGATTGATGTCAGTGACTACTGGTAAGGCGAGACTGCTATTACTACGGGTATCATTCCGTTTCAATACAGCAATCATTATGTGCATTCCATGCACCATGGTGC
>PLYB01000079.1 GCA_003151655.1 Gallionellaceae bacterium
GTGCACAAAGAAACTATGGCTTTGCATCCGCGCACACCGGAATTATTGGAGCAGGTCGCCAAGCGTATCGAGCAGCAAGGTATCGAAGCGTGGTTCTCATTGGATGCGCAAGAGTTGCTCGGTGCAGATGCAGCACACTATCGCAAACTCACTGACACTTTGGATGTATGGTTCGATTCCGGCGCGACGCACGCTGCGGTATTGGCGCAACGCGACGAACTAAAATTCCCCGCAGATTTGTATCTGGAAGGCTCCGATCAGCANNGCATCGCGGCTGGTTCCAGTCTTCCTTGCTGACTTCCTGCGCCATCAACGGCCGCGCGCCTTACGATGCCTTGCTCACGCACGGTTTTGTGGTGGACGGGCAGGGGCACAAGATGTCCAAGTCCAAGGGTAATGTCATCGCACCGCAAAAAATTCTGGACACACTCGGCGCGGATATTTTGCGCCTGTGGGTCGCTTCTACCGATTATTCCGGCGAGCTGACTATCTCCGATGAAATTTTAAAACGTGTGGTGGAAGGTTATCGCCGCATCCGTAATACCTTGCGTTTTCTGTTGGCGAACATTGCCGACTACGACCATGCCAAGCATGCGTTGCCGGTAGAACAATGGCTGGCGATCGACCGCTATGCGCTAGCTTTGACGCAGAAATTACAAGACGAAGTGAAGGCCGATTACGAACGTTACGAGTTTCATCTGATTGCGCAAAAATTGCAGGGATTCTGTTCGGAAGAGTTGGGTGGTTTCTATCTCGATATTTTGAAAGACCGCCTCTATACTGCAGGCGCAGATTCACTGGCGCGTCGCTCGGCGCAAAATGCGCTGTATCACATCACGCACAGCTTGGTGCGTTTGATGTCGCCTGTGCTCTCGTTTACTGGCGAAGAAGTATGGGCGGTGTTAAGCGGTAAAGATGACGTGAGTGTGTTTGAGGAACAATGGTATGCATTGCCTGATGCCGCTATGAGCTCAGTAGAGATCAGTGATTGGAGAGCTATTCGTGATGTGCGCGAACTGGTGAATAAAAAACTGGAAGAGCAACGTGCAGCAGGGGCGATTGGTTCCGCCTTGCAAGCCGAGGTGGATGTCTTCGCCGGTAAAGATACTTATGCATTGTTGTCCAAACTAAATGATGATCTGCGCTTCGTGTTTATTACCTCGCGCGCCAATGTGCATCTGCGCGATGGCGGTGAGCTGGAAGTTAAGGTCACCCCAAGCACCCACACCAAGTGCGACCGCTGCTGGCATTACCGCAGCGATGTGGGCAGCGATGCCGCGCATCCGACATTGTGCGGTCGCTGTGTAAGCAATCTGCACGGTTCCGGTGAAGCGCGTCGCTATGCATAATCCTGATCAATCTCTGCCTCCGGCAGGCAATGCAATGCTGGTGAAGTGGTTGGCTGCGAGTGTCTTGGTGATCGTGCTCGATCAGGCCGCCAAGCTGTGGATCAGCAGCCATTTTGCTTACGGCGAAAGCTACACCGTTACCGGTTTTTTCAATCTGGTGCTGTGGCACAACACAGGTGCCTCGTTCGGCATGCTGGATGACGCGGGTGGTTGGCAACGCTGGCTGTTTAGCGGAATTGCGACTGTTGTTGCGGGCTGGATCATCTGGCTGTTGCGCAAACATCAACAGCAGAAATTATTTTGTATCGCATTGCTGTTCATCCTCGGCGGCGCGTTGGGTAATTTGATCGACCGTCTCCTTTACGGCTATGTGGTGGACTTCCTCGATTTTCACTGGAACGACAGTCACTTCGCGACTTTCAACTTGGCGGATAGCGCGATCAATCTCGGTGCTGCTTTACTCTTGTGGGATAGTTTTATAAAGAAGCCGGAAAATGAAACTGCTGCTCGCTAACCCGCGCGGCTTTTGTGCCGGAGTAGATCGCGCTATTGAGATCGTGGAGCGCGTCTTGGCATTGCACGGTGCGCCGATCTATGTGCGCCACGAAGTCGTGCATAACAAATTCGTGGTGGAAGGATTGCGCGCCAAAGGAGCGGTCTTCATCGAAGATCTGGCCGATGTGCCTGCGGGTAGCATCCTTATCTTCAGCGCGCACGGTGTGCCGCAATCGGTAAGGGGAGAAGCGGAAGTGCGCGGACTCACCGTGTTCGATGCTACCTGTCCATTGGTTACCAAGGTGCATCTCCAGGTTTCGCGTTTGCGCGAACAGGGTAAAGAGGTGGTCATGATCGGCCATGCGGGGCACCCGGAAGTGGAGGGTACGATAGGTCAGAGCAACGGTGGCATGTATTTGGTCGAGTCGCCTGCCGATGTGCAGAAGCTCAATGTGTCCGATGCAAGCTGTCTTGCTTTTGTGACACAAACGACTTTGTCGGTAGATGATGCCAGCAGCATTATTGCAGCGCTCAAAGCTCGTTTTCCGCTGATCAGCGGGCCGAAGAAAGATGACATTTGTTACGCTACACAAAACCGTCAGGATGCTGTCAAGCTGCTGGCACAACAATGCGACCTGGTGATTGTGGTCGGATCACCGAATAGTTCAAATTCCAATCGTCTGCGCGAAGTGGCCGACAATCTCAAAGTCTCCGCTTATCTGGTCGATAACGCCTGCGAATTAAAAGCCGAATGGCTGCAAGGTAAAAAAAATATCGGCGTGACAGCGGGTGCGTCTGCTCCCGAAGTGTTGGTGCAAAACGTGGTCGCACGTTTGAAAGAGATGGGAGCCGAAAGCGTTACAGAAGTGGAGGGCATTTTGGAAAATGTCGTGTTTCCGCTGCCGAAGGCGTTGAGCCACAAGTCGTAGATCTATTTTTCAATCAATAGGGCATTTGCGGGAAAATATGATACTTATGATGTAATATGCCAACAAATTTAAGATGGTATTCTCAGCCGCACTGACTTTCACGAACCAAGCCAGTTATAGACTTAGTCTTGTCTTTGAAGTCAATGCGACGCAAAATTGATTGGGGACTAAAGTGGCTAAACTAGAAAACATTCTCTCCTCAATATTACGTGGCGCGTCGGATTACAATATCGCATTTTCCGATCTGCGGCACCTTCTCGAATCGCTGGGGTTTGTTGTGCGCATAAAAGGTGATCACTTCATTTACACAAAGTCTGACGTGGTAGAAATCATCAACATACAACCAGTTGGCAACAAGGCAAAAGCCTATCAAATAAAGCAGGTGCGCAATTTAATTTTGAAATACAAACTAGTGAGGTAATCACCATGGAAAGCCGCTACGAACTCATCATTTACTGGAGCAAAGACGATCAGCGCTTCATTGTCGAAGTGCCGGAGCTACCGGGTTGCATGGCCGACGGCGCGAGCTATCAAGAGGCAGTAAACAACACTGAAACCATCATTGCTGAATGGTTAGAAACGGCTCAAGTATTAGGCCGCACCATTCCAGAGCCTGCCGGGCGGCTTATGTACGCGTAACGGGAGGGGCAATCGCATGACAACAAAGAATGACCTGTTTGAATTGAAATACGACTTGCTCAAATGGATTGTAGGTATTGCATTTGCCCAGTTCGCTTTGTTAATCGGCATTTTGATGAAATTGCCCCACTGAGTCTCAGCACAGAAAAAGAAAAATTAATTCTTTTTAGACTGACTCATGCTCACTATCGCGCACGCGGTCATATCACCCAACGCGCAACTTTTCTGCATATTACTCAACGCACCCGCCTTGTCTTTTAGCGCATTCATCACGATGCCTTTGTAGTAGTAGGCTCTGGCGTTTTTTTCATCCAGTGCAATCACTTTGTCAAACACGGCCAGTGCCTCGGTATATCGCTTCGCACCATAGTAGGCTATAGCCAGGGCCGTATAAACCTGCGGGTGCGACGCATCAATTGACAGCGATTTCCGGTAGTCCGCAATGGCAGCATCCCAATCTTTTTTCGCCACCGAAGCCAGCGCCCGATTGTAGTAGGTACGTTGTGCGCCCAAACGATCTTCACCGTGCAACAACTGTACTGCGTCATCCCACAAACGATAATCATCCGCAAACACCCACAAGCGATTCCATGCCAAGGGTACGAGCAACACGGCGATAAGCCCCCCGATAAGCACGAAGCCGGACAGGCCACCACTACAGCGTTGTTGCATTTCATCCCCTCCCCCATGCAGTCCGTAAAACTTTTGGCCGGGCACCCGGAGGAGGGTTAGGGTGGGGGTAGAAGCTTGGTTATAGCGACGAGCCAACCCCCATCCTAGCCTTCNNCCTCCCCCTTCCAGGGGGAGGGTTAGGGTGGGGGTAATCTAAAAACCCCCATCCTAGCCTTCCCCCTGGGAGGGGGAAGGAACATTCTTTACTCTGCAACACGCTCACCAACAACGGCACTAACAACATAAAGCCCGGCAGCCACAAATAACTGCGGTACAGCACGAAACTTTCCTGCACTCGAATAGTGGAAAATTCCGTCATGAATAATAACCAGGGATAAAGCATCGCCAGCCCCAGCAAGGCGCTACGCCCGCCGCGAAACAGGCAACGCAAGGCGAATAGTCCGTAGCCGAGGAAGGCCAGCAACCCTATCCAGCTCGCCCAGTCACGATATGAAAAGAGGAATGTTTCGCGCATGTCTATCGACATCCATGCAGGATTAGGTAGCAGCATCAGTAAACAATATTTGAAGAACAAACCGGACTGCGTCAGCACGCTCAACAGATATGCGCCCTGCGGCATCTTCTCTTGCTGCCCGAACAGGCTGGCGGCATCCGGCTCGTAGGCCACGCCCAACAAGCCTTTTTGGCTTATCACCACCAGCACCGCCACCAGCGCGAAACCTAGCCACGTTGCCAATAGCACGCGTGCTGAAAACTTGATGCGCTCACGCAGCAGCCAAGTCAGTGGCAACAGAATCGCGGGAGCCATCACGCTATGCTCCTTGCTGAACACCGCGAGGAAATAAGCCGCTACCGCCAAGGCCAAATAAATTTTTTTATTTTCCAGCAAGCCGCGCAGATAAGCCAACTGCATCACCAACGTGAACAACGTCGCCATCAAGATGCTGCGCTCTACCAGATAACCTACACCGTAGACGGCCAGCGGGTGACAAGCGAACACCAACGCACCCAGCCACGCCCCCCACTCAACCATCTTTTCTTTGCCGCTATCGGTAATAAACACGCCTATCCATAGGCGCAACAACAGCAACAATAATAATACGTTCATGCCATGCAGCAACAGATTCTGCACACGAAACATAGGCGGGTCTTCGCCGAAGAAAACAGAGGTAACACCTAACGAAGTATAGGGAAACCAGCGAATATGGAAATTAAATGGTTCCTCTGAAAAACCTAACACGCCACTAAAAAATGGCTT
Source organism: Gallionellaceae bacterium (assembly GCA_003151655.1). Lineage (GTDB taxonomy): Bacteria > Pseudomonadota > Gammaproteobacteria > Burkholderiales > Gallionellaceae > PALSA-1006. Next base: position 5,304 of record PLYB01000079.1, read on the forward strand.
GTCATCGAACACCAGCGGATTGCCGATAAACGGCAGATAGATCAACCCGACCAACAGCAGCAAAAGCAGTGCTTTGAGTCGATCATGCGGAAAATGCCGATTCGAATAATTGATCATATTGTCTCAATAATATGCCATGCTCAAGAAAAAAGCCCCTCCGAAGAGGGGCTTTTACAAGCTCTAGCTATAAATCAAACTAGATTAGTTCCACTTGGCGATAATTGCTGGAACAGGAGCGGGACAAGCCGTTCCGGTTGATGCTGAAGTAGCAACTGTCCATGTCAATGCCGTTGCCCCTACTGCTAGATGAGGAGTAAAACCAATGGTGCATACGGTGCCTGTTACAGCTTGAGCCAGTGTAGCCACGACTTCGCCTGTAGTAGCAGTCACATCAACGGCAGTAACTTCGGTTGTGGCGGTTGGAGTACCAAGTCCAAGAGATGTCCATGGGTCAGCCGCAATGCCGGTCAAAGCCGCAGCACCGCCATTTTCTTGGGCATACATAGCGATAGCTGTTTGCACTGTCGATACAGCAGTGGTCACTTTAGAAACCTTAGCCTTGGTGATGTAGTCCTGATATGCAGGAATCGCTACCGCAGCCAGAATACCAATGATCGCAACGACGATCATCAATTCGATCAAGGT
>PLYB01000344.1 GCA_003151655.1 Gallionellaceae bacterium
GGCTTTGCCGGGGGTAACTTAATTCCAGAACTGAAATTATCAAAATTTATGCTGCACGCCCTGTAACATGTATTTATAATGCGCCTTTAATTAACCCGTCCCAAAACCAAGTTTGGGGAGAATCAGAAAACGAATGAAAATCAACACGCCAGTCACCAGCAACGAAGTACTTTTAAAACCAGGCCAGCCGATCGTCAGCAAGACTGACCTCAAAGGTATGATCACTTACGTGAACCAGACTTTCGTGGACATCAGCGGCTACTGTCGCGAAGAACTTATTGGAAAAAATCACAACATCGTGCGACATCCTGATATGCCTGTGCAAGCTTTCGCTTGGCTATGGGAAACGATTAAAGAGGATTTGCCTTGGCGTGGCGTGGTGAAGAACCGTTGCAAGAATGGTGATTTCTACTGGGTCGAGGCATATGTCACCCCGATCAAGGAAAATGGACGCACAACAGGTTACATGTCGGTACGCAACAACCCGAATCGCGCGGAAGTTAAGGAGTGCGAAAATCTGTATAAAGCCTTGCGCGATGGCAAGGCATCGCTACCCAAGCGCGGCTTCCGGCTTGATGACGTCTCTTTTCATACCAAGCTCAACATCATTTTTATCGCTATGGCCGTTATGCTGGGTGGCAGTAACCTGTATTACTTTCTAGAGGCAAAGACCACGTTAGATCAAATTGTGGCTAGCATCGTCGGCCTCGGCACTCTGCTTACAATAGTCGCCAGATTTTGGCTGGGCGGCACGGTAAACCGTTTTCTCGGCAGGGCACGCTACGCACTGGCGCAGATTTCTGAGGGGAATTTTAACTTTACCGTCAGCGTTGATAGCCGGGACGAGTTTGGTCACATTCTGAACGAGCTTGAGTCAATGCGCATCAACTTGCGCGCCATCATGGCCGATGTGATGCTGGCGGCAAAGAACGTGGAGGCCAGTTCGAAGCACGTTGAGGGCGAAATGCAGGGTTTGTTGCAGAGATCAAATAGCCAGGCTGATCGGGTCGATAGTGTCAGCACTGCGGTTGACCAAATGCATCTGTCCGTCGCATCCGCCAGCGAACATACAATGACATCCGAGGAAATGGCAAAAGCAACCTCCGTCATCGTACAGAGAGGCACGCAGAAAATGGATCACAGCATCGCATCTGTGGATAGTATTGTGGAAGTCGTGAACCAGTCCAGATCAACGCTATTAAACCTGAACGAATCCATCCAGCGTATCGAGCAACTCACCCAGACAATTAAGGATGTGGCCGATCAGACTAATCTGCTTGCACTCAATGCTGCCATCGAAGCCGCCAGAGCAGGGGAGCATGGTCGCGGCTTCGCTGTGGTTGCGGATGAAGTGCGCAAGTTGGCCGAACGCACCGCCCGCAGCACTGTGGACATCAGCAATACGGTAAGCAGTATTCAGCAGTCGACCAAAGTGGCGGTAACGTCAATGGACAAAGCTGTATACGAAGTCGAGCGTAGCACTGGCCTGATCGGCGAAAGCAGTTCCAGCCTGTCCGAAATACTAGCCGCGAGCAACAAGGGTATGGAAATGGCATCTGAAATTGCTGTAATTTTGCAACAACAAGCAACAGCGGCAGCGGATGTTGCGCACAACATGAACGATATTCACGAACTGGCATGTAGTAACACCGTTAGCGTAAATGGTGCTAAACAATCCGCCATGGAACTTGCAAACATCGCCACGGAGTTGAATCTGCTCGTCCAACATTTCGAGAAATCGCTGTAAGCTGAGATGCGAATAAATTTTTTGAGAGTAAATAATTTGGAGAATATTTATAACTGCATTCTGATATTGGGAGCGTGCGGATAGCCATACTCGCTTACTGCCCAACAGCCGAACTTCACGAACGGATGATTAGCTAAATTTCAGCTACAGTTGAAGTTTTCAGGTGGGTGCTGTGCCGCTGTAACTCTTGCTAAGACTGCCCAGCAATGCTTCAAACTCTTCAAGAGGAACCGGCTTGCTGAACAAAAATCCCTGATAGTGGGTGCAGCCTTTGTCCATGAGGCGTTGCCGTTGGTCTTCCGTCTCCACGCCTTCGGCAATAACTTCCAAGCTCAGGCTGCCGGCCATGGCAATGATCGTGCGGACGATAGCTTTGTCGCTATTGTCGGTGGCAAGGTCACGCACGAACGACTGGTCGATTTTGAGTTGATCCAGTGGCAGTCTTTTAAGGTATTGCAAAGATGAATAGCCAGTGCCGAAATCATCCAGCGAGAATTGAATACCGATTTTGTTCAATGCATTCATAGTTGCGACGGTGTCCTCGATGGTTTCAAGCAACAGGCTTTCCGTCAGCTCCAGTTTGAGCCGCTTCGGATTGATAGCATGGCGTTGCACAACAGCCTGTATCTGGGCGACGAAATCAGCTTGACGGAATTGTTTGGCACTCACATTGACCGCCAAAACAAGATCGCAAGTGAGCGCGTTTTGCTGCCAAGTCTTGAGTTGTGCGCATGCGGTCTCCAGCACCCATTGCCCGATGGGTAATATCAATCCGGTTTCTTCCGCGAGCGGGATAAATTGCAGCGGAGACACAATGCCTCGTTCGGGATGGATCCAGCGAATTAAGGCCTCTGCGCCCAATGCATGCTGTGAACTGCCAACCTGGATTTGGTAATACAACTGGAATT
>PLYB01000096.1 GCA_003151655.1 Gallionellaceae bacterium
GCGAGGATCGCACCTTCGTACAGCAGGTGCATCGAGCCTTCAAAGTTTTCCTGCACGCGCTCAACGGAATCGAACGCTTCACTGATTTTTACGTTTGGATGCTCTGCATTCAGTTTCTCCACCGCCACACGCACCGCTTTCGCCACCGATACCTCGCTACTACCTTTAGTGCGAGTGATCTCAAAGGCGATGACCGGTTTGCCATCAAGCAGCGCGTTGGAACGACGTTCCGCCTTGGCATCGGTGACTGTCGCCAATTGGTCCAGACGATAGCGGCGTCCATCCGTCAGCACGATATCCATCGCCGCCAGTTCGTCTACTGTCTGCACGGTGCCGATGGTACGAACGGCCTGCTCCTCGCCGCCAAGATCGGCGCGACCACCGGAAGACTCCTGTTGTATTTTACGAATCTGGCGCGAAATGTCGGCCACCGAAACATTCAGCGCCTGCACTTTGACCGGATCGATTTCTACGCGGATTTCCCTGTCCACTCCGCCGATGCGGGTGAACTTGCCCACGCCTTGCACGGCGAGCAACTTCTTGGAAATATCATTATCCACGAACCAGGAAAGATCCTGCTCATCCATATGTTCGGACGAAACGTCGAAAGTGATAATTGCCCGCCCCGCCGTATTCACTTTGGAGATGATCGGCTCTTTCATATCGCTGGGCAGATCGGAACGAATGCGGCTGATGGCATCGCGCACATCTTCCACCGCTTCGCTCACCTTCTTTTCCAGATCGAACTCGACCGTTACGATGGCAGAGCCGTCAGTGATATTGGCATAGACGTGCTTCACCTGCCCCAGACTCGCCACCGAATTTTCGATCTTGCGCGCAATTTCGGTCTCCATCTGCACCGGTGCCGCCCCTTCCAGGTTGGCAGTCACCGTCACCATCGGCAGCTCGATGTCCGGTGCATCCTGCACCAGCATCGTTTTAAAACTCACCAACCCGACCAGAGTCAGCATGATAAACAGCAGGATTGAGGGGATAGGATTGCGTATCGCCCATGCGGAGATGTTCATAGCGGCCTCGTCGGGTTAGATGTTGCTTTTATGCGTGGACGACTTATCTGTCGCCGCATTGGATTTTATTTTAGCCGCCTCGATGCGCACCAGATCACCGTCGCTGAGGAAGCCGGTGCCGCTGGCAACCACAGTTTCATTAGCTGCGAGCCCCGAGCTCACTTCAACACGATCCCCCTGCTTTCTACCTATCGTCACCTTGGCCTGGGTCACTCGCGCATCCGCTCCGACCCGATAGACATAGCTATAGCCATCACGAACCACCACGGCACTTTGCGGCAAGGTCAACGCATTCGATTTCCCCAATTCAAATTCACCCTGAGTAAAGGTACCCGCTCTGAGCGTTTTGTTTTCGTCCAAGCCGATATAGACGAAGCCGTTGCGCGTGGTCATATCCACGGAAGGCGCAATACGCGTAACTTCGCCCTGCACGGTATCGTTTATGCCGGTGCGTACCAATACTTTCTGTCCGACATGCACTTGCTGCAACTGCACATCGGTCAATTCCGCCCGCCATTCCAGTTTTTCCTGACGGATCAGACGGAACATTTCAGCACCGACTTGCGATACTGTTCCCAGCGTCGCGCTGCGTGCAGAGATCAAACCATCGTCCGGCGACACGATACGGGTATAACGTAATTTCAACTTGGCACTTTCCAGTCGCGCTTCCGCCGACCCCATCTGTGCTTTGGCTATTTCGGCAGCATTGGTAAATTGCAGCAACTCCTGCGCACTTAACACACCGGAATCTTTAATTCTGGCAGCGCGTTGCGCATTTTCTCCGGCTTCCCCGTAACGCGCCGCAGACTCTTCAAACGCGGCCTGTTGCTGATGCACATCCGCCAGCAACATTTCATCCGCAAGACGCGCCAGCAAGTCACCTTTTTTTACGCGATCACCGATATTGGCTTGCAATTCAACCAGACGCACACCGCCGATTTCCGCACCGATAATGGCTTCCTGCCAGGCCAGTACCGGCCCGCTGGCGGTCACACGTTCCGACCATTGCACGGTCTCCGGCAACACGATAGTCACGGTCAGTGCCGGTTTGCTTGCATCGGCAACAGGCTGGGGTTTGTTCGCGCCTCTGGAGACGACAACAGCGCCGATAACACCAATCACCACCACCGCCAGTACAATGTATTTCGATTTGTTCATGCTGCTCTCCTAATCCGGACAAGCCGGAACCCCAAAGGTGGTTTTCGTAGGTCGGGATTCATCCCGACGTGGATATTTCAAATCACCAACTGCGTCGGGATAAATCCCGACCTACAGATGCGAATTCGAGTTATCGGCGAGGCTATCGGATGCTGCCTGCGAATCCCAGCCACCGCCCAGCGCTTTGTATAGTGCGATCCATGCCGAAACGGTCTCGCGATCAAGTGCGGTAGCCGAATCCTTCGCTTGCAACCAACTGCGTCTGGCATCTTCCAAGGCAATACGATTGCTCAATCCGGCGTGATAGCGAGCCTCCGTTGCCAGATAAAGCTGTTGAAAGTTTTTTTGAGTCTTGTCGGCTTCATGCGCACGCGTATTCGCCACATTGAGTTGCACCAAGGCATCCTCCACGTCATGTACGGCATCACGCACGGTCTTTTGATAACTCGCCAAGGCATATTCGTATCGCGCCTGAGCGGCCTTCACTCCGGCCCGTCCGCGCCCGCCCGTAAACAATGGCAAAGAAATGCTGGGGCCGAACGACCATGTGGGAACAAGTGCATTCTGCCCGTTCATATACACCAGATTATTGGCCACCGAGCCCGTCAAGGTCAGACTGGGATACAGCGCGGCTTTGGATACACCGATGTCGGCACTGGCAGCGGCCAAATTCCATTCCGCCGTCGCCACATCAGGACGCTGCCGCAACGCTTGCGCGGCCACGCCGCTAATATCCACCGCATTCGGAATCGGGATTTGCCCCAGCCGTGCAGAGAGACGATCTTTCAACGCATTTTGTTCGATTCCGGTCAGCGCGGTGAGCCGATTTAGCGTCCGTGCGCAGTCACCTTCTTTGGCAAAATAATTGGAATCACCACTGGCCTCATTTGCCTGCGCGCGTGCAGCATCCATCGCCGATGCCAATCCTGCACTCTCCTTGATGCGAGTAATCTTCTGCACCAACGCCTGCGATTGCTGGTTGCTTTGCGCAATGAACAATGCGGCCTCGCACTGGCGCAGTTCGACATACACCTCGGCCACTTCTGCCGCGAGCGAAATGCGGGCATCATGCCAACCCACTTCACCAGCGCCGTAACGTGCTTGTGCCGCCTCAGCCGTGCGCTGGTTTTTGCCGAACAGATCTATTTCCCACCTTGCATCAAAGCCGGCACTGTTCGCGGTTTGCTGAAAGACATATGGCCCCATTGCGCTACGACTCGTGGTAGATCCCGCTGATGCATTCAATGATGGATACAAGTTGGCACCGCTTATAACGGCATTGGCGCGCGCCTCATTCATCTTTGCCAGCGCCATATCGATGGAGGGGTTATTTTTCTCGGTATCCACGATCAACTCACTCAGCAACGGATCGTTCAATTGCTGCCACCACTTATCCAAACTCTCCAGCTTGCCGCCATGCGGCAAGGCTGTGTGCCACTGCACTTGCGGCGCATCGGGTCGCTTAAAATCCGGCCCCACCGCACATCCCGCCAGCGCCAGTGAAATGGCGGCTATCCAGATAGCACGCTGATTCATGGCTTACTCCTTGTTGCACCTGCCCGACGCGTGCGCTCCGCTTCGATCAAAGCGATGGCGTACGCCACCAATCGTTCCACCATAATCTCTTTGGCATTTTTTTTATGAATCAAATGTGGCGCAAGCTCCTCGACTACAGCACGCCCACCGTGAAAATAGACACTCGCCAAACCCGCCAGAGAGAAAGTCAAACGATCCACTTCTTCATCCGCTTTCTTCAATCCGAACTCGCGGCATAACACGGCTTGAATCTTTTCGTGATTGGGGCGAAAGGATTGCACCAATACGTCACCCAGCACACCGCTGGCTTCCGCCTCTTCACGCGCATGCAAGCGCAAGAACAGATGCAACATCGGGTCTTCTTCCGCCGAGGGAGGGAATAACCAGTCGTAGAAAGATTTCAATGCTTCCTGTAGCGACACCTGCGCAATATCGAGAGCAGCGAAACCGTTGCACTCGTTGAGAAATGGCAGACGAAAAACTTCGCGGTATAACTCCGCCTTGTCGCCAAAATAATAATGAATCGAGGCCAGATTCACTTCCGCGCGACGGCAAATTTCGCGCGTAGTCGCGGCATGGTAGCCAACCTCGGCAAACACCTCAGTCGCTGCTTGCAACAAACGCCAGCGCGTTTCCTCCTGCGAGGTCGGTTGATGTCCAAGCAAGCGTTGCGCAGCTTTCAGCAACAAACAACCACCTTCTTTTTTAGCGTTCATGCACCGCCCCGAAAACGTTTAAAGTTGGCATACATTAATTCAGTCGCTTGATTAAGTCAAGCGACTGAATTAATGTATGCCGATAATTTTATTATCTCAATGACTTGGTATAGGGAGGCTCAGCCCCCTTTTTTTACATCACTGCAACCGATACATATATATAGGCGACTCTCTCCTTATGCATAGGCCATATGGCATATACCAATGCGTCATCAATTGCTTCATTATGCAAGGTTAGTTGAAAAGCCCGCACGCGCAGTTAAGGAAAAAACTGATAGTATTGAAGTCGAACCTTGGAAGGCAAAAAATAAATGTGCTTACTCAATTCGGAATGCGGTTAACAGCATGATGCCTCCGAATTTCGGTAGTGTTAATTTGCAGGAACAAATGTATAAATATATAAGGCCACCGCCATGGCCTTATCAGCGATTTCTTTTGCATCTATGGTCACATAGTTGTATGCGATAGAGATCATCACGGGGTTTCCATTTATTGAAATGATTCAACTTTAGCGATTAGCAAATGTTAATACTCCACTGGATTTACCTTCGCCCCAAGCAATATAGCATTCTGGCAGCGGCCTTCGTTCTGGCAGCGATTATCGCTGCCGGTTGGCTGGTTGACCGGGACTATGCAGTTCAACGCGAAAGTGAGTTGACCAAGGCTTTGGACTATTTTGCGTCCACGCTGGAAGCAGGAACATCCAATAGTCGGGCCATGGGGGCGCTGATCTTGCTGGGCGCAGAAAATCGCAGCGTTCAGGCGCTGGCGACCAGCGAATACCCTATCAAAGGCAATGGTCATAGCAAAATCAATGACGCTCAGACGAATGTGGTCTCGGCGCTTGACTCCTTGCGCACTTTGAATTTTGTCGATAGCGCATTTTTGGTGAATCAGCAGGGTGTGATCTCGGTATACAGCAGCCATAACGATACCAAGGGAGTCGGCAAGGACGTGTCGTATCGCCCCTATTTTCAGTTGGGCATGAAGGGAACCAGCAATATCTATCCCGCAGTAGACAGCGATACTGATGAGCGCGGAATATATTTGGCCGCACCGGTACGCAAAACGCCCGCGCCGGAATCGCCCCCCGTAGGCGTGTTATCAGTCAAAATTAGTGCCGAGAAACTGGATGCATTGTTAAGTATCTGGACGGGTGGCCCTGCCGTTCTGATTTCTCCTCACGGAGTCGTTTTTGGCAGTAATCGGCCTGACTGGCTATTTCGCTTGACCGGGAATGTCACTGAAGAGCGTTTGAAATCGATTCGCGAAAGTCGCCAGTATGGCCAAGTTTTTAAAGCGCCTCCGCCCGCAGCCTTAACTTTCGATGTTAAATCGACGGAAGCAAAAATAGAAGGGCAGCGCTATATCCTGCGTCGTCTGGCTTTGGAGTGGAATGACCCGGCCGGAGAATGGACGTTTCTGCTTTTCGACAAACAAAATCCCTGGTGGCAACGCCAAGATGCCTCCATCGTTTTGCCCGCTTTGGCGGGGCTAATGGTGATATTACTGTCACTGTGGATTTTTACTCTGGCACGCAATGCCGTCATGCAGGACAAAAACAATCAAGCGATAAAAGATGCGCAACGCCGCTTGCTTGAACTGACCGACAATGCTCCGGTCGCCGTTTTTCAGGCACAGGTAGTTGATGGTGTGTGTGATCTTCGTTTTATCAGTCGGCGCGCAGGGGAAATTGTCGGCATTAATCCTGAAACTCTTTCCCGCGAGCGAACCCGTCTATTGGACAATGTTTCCCCGGAAGACCGGGAGAATTATGAGACGGAAATACGGCGCTGTATTGCCGCCGGAATACCGTGGGATTACGGATTTTGTGTAACTATTGGTGATGAAACCCGCTGGGTGCATAGCGCCGCCTATCCACTCGCGGCAGCAGATAGCAGCATGAATTACAACGGTTTCCTGGAAGACATTACTGAACGGATCCAGTCGCTGGAAGAGATTAATCAAGCGCGCAATATGGCGGAAGAAGCCACCCGAATGAAATCGGATTTTCTGGCGAACATGTCGCATGAAATTCGCACGCCGATGAATGCGGTTATCGGCCTGTCGCATTTGGCACTCAAAACAGAGTTGAATGCGCGCCAACGCGATTACCTGACCAAAATTCAGCAATCCGGCCAGCATTTGCTCGGCATCATCAACGACATTCTCGATTTCTCCAAGATTGAGGCGGGTAAACTTTCTGTTGAATCGGCACCGCTTGATCTGAGCAAGGTGATGGAAAATGTCGCAAATCTGATCGCTGACAAAACGCAGGCCAAGGGTTTGGAATTAGTATTTGACGTGGGCCTGGACGTGCCGAATCATTTAATTGGCGATGCTTTGCGCATCGGACAAATTCTAATTAACTATTCCAATAATGCGGTGAAGTTCACTGAGCAAGGTGAAATTAATGTTGTCGTGAGAAAGTTACGCGAGACCGACGATGATGTGTTATTGCAATTTAGCGTAAAGGATACCGGCATTGGCTTGTCCCCGGAACAAGTCGGACGTTTGTTCCAAAGCTTTCAGCAGGCCGACTCTTCCATCAGCCGCAAATATGGCGGAACTGGACTTGGTCTGGCCATCAGCAAAAATCTCGCTGAACTGATGGGCGGGGCGGTAGGCGTGGATAGCGAACCCGGAAAAGGCTCGACTTTCTGGTTCACGGCAAAATTGGGGAAAGGTCAAGCACCGGCAAATCTGTTTGAACCCAGAATAGACTTGCGCCACCGTCGGATTCTGGTAGTTGACGACAATGCGAGCGCACGTCTGGTATTAAGCGAAATGCTCACCGGCATGAGTTTTGACGTAACCTCGGTGGTCTCCGGCATGGCTGCCATTCAACGTATCCAGGAAGCAATGGCGCAACGTCGCCCTTTCGAAATCGTATTCCTCGATTGGCAGATGCCCGGCATGGATGGAGTAGAAACAGCCAAGGCTTTAAAGGCGTTGAACCTTGCCCCCTCCCCACACCTGATATTGGCAACTGCCTATGGTCGTGAGGAAATTCTTAAAAGCGCCGACACGGCAGGCTTTGAAGATGTACTGATCAAGCCGGTAAGCGCGCCAGTCGTTTACGATCTGATAATGAGTATTCTGAGCGGAGTTGATCGCAGCAAGGTCCGTGAACGCAATACTGCAGTTTCTGCGATAGAAATTCGCTTGGCCGCCATTTCCGGTGCGCGTATTTTATTGGTCGAAGACAACGAGATTAATCAGCAAGTAGCCTCCGAGCTACTAAGCGATGCTGGCTTTATCGTGGACATTGCCGGAAATGGACAAATAGCCGTCGACAAATTGCAAAGCCAGTCTGAGCCCTACGACATCGTCTTGATGGATATGCAGATGCCGGTGATGGATGGCATGACCGCCACTCGCCAGATACGCAGTCAAGCGCAATTTGCCGACTTGCCTATTCTGGCAATGACGGCCAATGCGCTGCAAACCGACCGCGAAAAATGCTTGGCTGCGGGAATGAACTCTCATATACCAAAACCAATCGATCCCGACGAGTTGTGGCGAGCGTTGCTTGAATGGGTGCACCCGCGAACAGGTCTGGGGGGCGCAAGAGAAATGCCCGCTCTCAAAACGACGCTCGAACCGCCAGTAACGAGTAACCCGTTGCCGCAAGCGATTGCCGGATTAAATGTGGAACTCGGGCTGAAACGGGTACAGGGCAAAGAGTCACTTTATCTTTCTATTTTGCGTAAATTTATTACGGAACAGGGTAATTTTGTTGCCCAGTTCGAGCAAGCTGTTGTTGGTGGCGATATTCAAACTGCTGAACGTCTTGCACATACTCTTAAAGGAGTTTCGGCTAGTATCGGCGCTATGGATTTAGCAACTGTCGCTACCACATTAGAGAGTGTTGCTCGCAAATGTCAAGAAAGCAATCAAGCGCTGACGCTTGCCGACGTGTCGACTTCTCTGTCGGCATTGCGTCCCGCCTTGTCCGGGTTGTTGGCTGGTCTGGAAAAATATTTTTCATCAACTGCTGCCGCGAATCCGGCTCAAGCTACGCAAACTATCGACAGGGTTAGGTTGACCGAGGTTTGCGAGCGCCTGCAAATCCTCTTGACCGAAGACGACCCTGAGGCAGAAGATGTACGCATTGAGCATGCCGAATTATTGAATGCCGCATTTTCCGGCAAGGCAAAAGAAATTGAATTGAACATTGCCAACTTTGATTTTGAATCCGCGTTAACAGCGTTACATCTGGCCATGCAGCAAGCCGGATTATGGAAAAAAGACCATGAGCGAAATTAATAACGACAGCGAAAAGCCATTGGTATTAGTGATAGATGACAGTCCGATCAACTTGTCGACGATCAGCGCCTTACTTAAAGACCACTATCGAATCAAAGTCGCCAACAATGGTGAGCGCGGCTTGAAAATCGCCAGTTCCGACCCGATTCCAAATCTGATTTTACTGGACATCATGATGGAAGGTGTGGACGGTTACGAAACTTGCCACCGCTTGAAATCCAACCCGCAAACAGCAGGTATCCCGGTCATCTTTTTAACCGGCAAAACCGAGGTGGAGGATGAGGAAAAGGGATTGCAGGTGGGAGCCGTAGATTACATTACCAAACCGATCAGCCCGCCTATTGTATTGGCGCGGATAAAGACGCATCTGGCGCTCAAAGCGGCCTCCGATTTTCTCATCAACCAAAATCATTTTCTGGAAACAGAAGTCGCCAAGCGCACCCGCGAAGTTCGCGCTATTCAGGATGTCACCATTAATGCGCTGGCATCGTTGGCAGAAACACGCGATAGCGATACTGGCAACCACATCTGTCGCACACAATATTACATCAAGGCGCTGGCAGAGCAGCTTAAATCTCATCCGCGTTTTTGCAATTTCCTTACCGACAGTACTATCGAATTGCTATTCAAAACTGCCCCCCTGCACGATATAGGTAAGGTTGGCATTCCCGACCACATTCTGCTCAAACCGGGACGCCTCACCGCTGAAGAATTTGAAGTGATGAAATCGCATGCTCGACTGGGGGGGGAGTCACTGGAAAAAGCCGAGCAAAAACTTGAGATGCCGGTTGAGTTTCTCCAGTTAGCCAAGGAAATTGCTTATTTCCACCATGAGAAATGGGATGGGAGCGGCTATCCGGAAGGGCTTGCCGGTGACGCAATTCCCATGTCGGCACGCCTGATGGCGCTGGCTGATGTATACGATGCACTTATTTGCAAGCGGGTATACAAAGATGGCATGCCACATGAACTTGCTGCAAACATCCTGAAAGAAGGACGCGGGCAACATTTCGATCCTGATGTCGTTGATGCCTTCCTTGCCTTGCAGGAAGAATTTAAAATTATAGCGGCGCGCTATGCCGATTAGTTTTTAAGAACGGACTTTCCGCCATCTGATAGAATGTATATGTATTCGCAATATAGAATTCAGCTCAGGGAGGTTAAAGTGAAAAAACAAAAATACATCACGCTAACTCGCCGCTCGTTATTTGCTGCCTCGGTACTCTTCGCAAGTTTAGTTCACGCAGAAGTCGTCGTCGTCGTCGGTGCCAAAAGCACGACCAGCAGTCTCTCCAAAGAACAGGCTTCCGATATTTTCCTGGGCAAAGCCACTGCGCTCACCCCGTTGGATCAGCCTGAGTCCAGTTCGTTGCGCGATGATTTTTATTCCAAAGTAACCGGAAAAACAGCCGCACAAGCCAAGTCCTATTGGGCAAAACTGTCCTTCACCGGCAAAGGGACTCCGCCCAAAGAAGCGCAAAGCAGCACTGACATCAAAAATTTGGTTTCCAATAATCCAAAACTGATAGGCTACATCGAAAAGTCGGCTGTTGACAGTAGCGTCAAAATACTTTTCAGCGCGCAATAACTTCAGCCAACAAATATGACAAGATTTATCGGCGAACACGTAAAGATCAGTACGGTATTGCGCGCAATGGTGTTAGCGGGAATGCTTCCTATAGCAACGAACAGCTTTGCCGCCGAGATCGGCGGTGTAGAGTTTTCGGGATCGGGCTTTATGACTCTTGCTGTCGGCCAGATGCTAGGCGGCACTAACCGTAACGTGATGGACTACAACTGTCCGTGTTTTATTTCTGACTATGCCCAAGCTGCTGTCTACGATAACCGCAGCGGCCTGCAATGGCAGCCCGATTCCAAGCTCGGAGTGCAGGGCACGGCTTTGTTCGCTGAGCGCAGCTTTTCAGTGACCGCACAAGCCGTCTCTCGCGGTACGGCCAATGGAGGTGCAGACCTAGAATGGCTATACGGTAGCTATAAGGTAAATGAGCAGTTCACCATTCAGGCGGGACGCAAACGTCTGCCGATGTTTTACTACTCCGACACACAGGATATTGGTGTTGCACTCCCATGGATCCATCTGCCGCCCGGCCCGTACGGATGGGAAGCAGTAAATTACAATGGCATTAACGTTGCCTATCAAAGTCAATTCAAGGAATGGACAACATCTGCCAACATGCTCGCCGGGAGTGAGTCCAACAGCAACAGCGGTTACCAGAAGATATACTACGGACGCCAAAGCGTCTCTAATATCCAATGGGACAATATCTTCGGCGGGAACCTGACACTGTCAAATGATTGGCTGGAAACCCGTGTCGTATATATTCAATCCAACACTCAGGAATATAACAGCAGTGGCGGATGGAATTCCACCACCCAAGCCTACGATATTGCGCCTGCTGTCATTTACCCGCGCGCGAGTCAACAAATATACGGCCTAAGTGTGAACTCCGACTACAACAACTGGCTGTTGCGCACCGAGTTTTTGACTATTATTCACCCCGGCTTGGGCTATAGAGATTATGCCCATCTTATCGGCATCGGCTATCACTACGGCAAGTGGCAGCCCATGATTACCGGATCGGAGTACATCGGCAGAATGATCACCGACGGGCTTATACCCCCCGCGACTCCAACCCCGGAAAATATGCAACAGACTATCTCCCTTACAGTTAGATACGACCTGACCACATCAAGCGACCTGAAGATTCAATACGACAGCCAAACCGACATTAGCTCTCCCGCTTATCAGGCCACAGGTTACGACTATGGCAACTCCCAACTCGTGACACTGGCTTATGACGTGGTGTTTTAAGTGTACTAATCCATACCTGATCTGACGCATAGTGATCAACTCTTGCCCAAACTATCTAAATTCCTGTCGGACTATCCTGATATCAAAGTTGAAATCAATGTCGATTATGGGATGACTGACATCGTGGCACAGCAATTCGACGCAGGAGTGCGTCTCGGTGACCAAGTGGAAAAGGACATGGTTGCCGTAAGATCCCAACCCATGGCGAACTCCTTGCCTGGGAGTTCGAGAGGGATGGACATAAACTGAACGCGCACGTGCAAGGCCAATGTGCATTCAACATCGGAACCCAAATACTTCGAGCTGCGCTGAGCGGATTAGGCTTAACCTATCTACCCGAGGATTTGGTGGCACAGCATGTCGCCGAGGGACATCTGGTGTCAGTGCTTCAAGACTGGTGTCAACCATTTTCTGGATATCAGCTCTATTACCCGAGCAGACAAGCCTCACCCGCACTCAAGCTGTTGGTCGATGCTTTGCGTCACCATAGTTGAAAGGCAACCTCTGATTGAATTGATATTCATGATTGCATTTCGTTAAGCCCCTTCTAAAGCTTTTTTCCAACTGCGGAGTGGAATGCACGTTTGCAAGCGTTGAATGGCACGATCGGAAAGTACAGGATGAATTTCGTGTCCAACCGATGATGCCACATCCAAAGTGGCATCCCCATTCAGTTCCATCAGTCTGTCATAGGCAGAGTAGGCATGTGCAACGGGAATAACCGGATCGCTCTCGCCGTGTAGAAAGTGTAATGTCGTGAGCTCAGGTGCCTTTTCTGGAAGCGAAGCATATCGACCTGAAAATGACAAAACTCTGCCGACTTTTCCATCATGCTTCTTGCTAAACTCCAAAGCCATAATTGCCCCCTGAGAAAAGCCTACAAGTGCAGTATCCGATTGTAAAACGTTCAAGCGATCTTGAGCCTGTCGCACTATGTCATGAAGGTTGCTCATCACTTCGGCGACACGCCCCGACCTGTTTTCTTCAGTAACTCCACGAATTGAAAACCATTGCCGGCCATCTCCGCCACCGTCAAATGGAAAAGTCCCATTAGGAAGCAGAAATGCGGCACTTTGGAACACACTCTTTAACTTAGTGGCCAAAGGTACAAGATCGGTTGCACTTGCACCAACTCCGTGCAACAAAATAAAGAGTTGTTTAGCCGGAGTTACTTCCGGCAATATTTCGATACCCTGAAAAGTTTGATCAGACATTTGTATTCTCCCGATTAAACGTATTTACGAGCTTTGCCAGAGATAAGAATCCATGGACAATCCACCATAGGCAAAGTGGGGGTGATAACGCTGAGGTGTGTCCTCGCCGGCTGCGCCCAACGCAACTAAAAGCGGTAAGAAATGCTCTTCGGTCGGATGGGACTCTGCACCATAGGGAGCAAGACGGTAATCCAGCAAAGCTGGGACATCTTTTGCGGCCAGTCGTTCGGCGACCCATTCAGAAAAAGCATTAGCTTTTGGCAATGGTGCTTGATCGCCTGCTGCGTGCCAATCCAACCATCCAAAATTATGCGTTATCGCACCTGAGGCGATTATCAGTACGCCCTCATCTCGTAGGGTAGCCAGTGCCTTTCCGAGTATAAAATTGGCAGATGCATTCATGTTGCGAGTTAAGGAGAGTTGAGTAACCGGTATACTTGCTTGCGGGTACATTGCCTTTAGTGGCACCCACGCTCCATGATCCAATCCACGGTTCGGATGAAAGTCTGTTTGTAACCCGATTTCGGAAAGCAACGAAGCAACTCGTTCGGCCAGCGCCGGTGCGCCCGGTGCAGGATATTCCATGAGATAAAGCTCAGGCGAAAATCCTGAGAAATCGTGTATTGTGGGCGGGGCAACGGCAATGCTGACCGAAGGCTGGCGGGCTTCCCAATGTGCCGATATGACAAGAATTCCTGCGGGTTGGGGAATAGCTTGGCCAATATCGCGCCAACTGGATACAGTGTCAGGAGCCTTCAACAAGGCATCAGGTGCGCCGTGGGAAACGAAAACAACAGGCATGCGTTTTGACATATTGAACTCCATTCTCTCTTTGCTTAATGAATTCAGCGCTTACCCTCCAATCATCTCTAATGCATTTTTTGTACTTCAAAAATATTGAAGGCACCGCATGTGCCCACAGTAATCATTCCAATGCGAAAGAATAAGTCCCTAAAGTGGGATACATTGTTCCATTCGTGGATCGTACGATCCTTCATGTACGGCTTTATCTTACTTCGATAAATAGACTCTTAAGTTTGCCTATCTTGGTTGGGAAGACAGCGCAGGTATTATCGACGCTCTCGCCAGCGCCATCAGAAAACGGTGGATCGCTTTGGCTGATCTTACGTTTCACGGCGATTATGTATTCTGGTTACCGAACTCCGAATCAGGTATTCTTTAAGTCAGGCGTTGCGCTTCAAATTTGAACTCGCGTTCAGTTTTAATGGTGATCAATTTACCTGTGCTTGGAGAGCCTCAATTAACTTGGATATGTTGACGGGTTTATGCACAACTGGCCACTCACAGTTGGCCGCTTCGCGGACAAAAGCAGAGGATGTCTCTCCCGTCATTATTACTGCTTTAACAGGCTTGTCCAATCTTTGACGAAGTTGCTCCAAGAACTGAATCCCATTGAGCGCTCCTCCGATCATGTAATCAACGATGAAGTAATCAGCATCTCCGATTGAGGGAAGATTCAGTGCAACTTCTGCTCTATGGTAGATATCCACGTTTGCCCCTATTCCAACTAAAGCGTTGCTTAAAGCCTCAGCAACTAGAGCATCATCTTCTACAACAACGAAACGTTTTCCCTGGATGGATGATATTTGGTCAAATACTTGTGGAATGGTTGTATTAGCTGAATGCGGCTCTTCATCAGAGGTATCGGCTAATGGCAGGCGAAATTCAAAAACAGAACCTTTTCCGACTTGTGAGCGACAGGTGATTTTTCCGTCAAAAAGAGCCAAAGCACGTTTAGCTATGGATAGCCCCAACCCTAACCCTCTAGTCCGGTCTCGCTGCGGGTTATTTATCTGAAAGAACTCGTCAAAAATAAAATGGATATTTTCATCCGAAATGCCAATACCCGTATCCCATACCTGAAACAACAGCTCAGCGTCGCGTTGTCTGGCACTAACCAATATGCCGCCAGACGAAGTAAACTTAATCGCATTAGAAACCAGATTCATTAATACCGAATTGAGCAAGCCAATATCCGTGCGAACAGCAAGCCTTTTTTTCATAGGAAAGTGTAATTTAAAACGAATCTGTTTTTCGCTGACCATCGGTGCAAAGCTTTGCTCCAGCCACTCGAATATATCAGTCACATTTATCAAGGCGTATTCCGGTTTGATCATTCCTGCATCGAGCTTTGAAACATTCAGCAAGGCATCGAGTAATCCGTTGAAATTGTTCATCGCCTGATCCAAGCGTTGGATAATCTGATTTTGATCCGGACGGGGCTGAGTAAACTTGAGCGCATCGATAAATAAACTGGCTGCCGCTAGCGGCTGTCTCAAATCGTGTCCTGCGGCCGCGAGAAAGCGCGTCTTGGCCAGCTCTTTTTCTTCAAGTTTCCGAATCGATTCCTGTAATGCGAGTTCACCCCTCTTGCGCTCGCTGATGTCGCGTCCGAGCCCCTGCACACCGATCGGCACACCATTCATATATGTCAAGGTGGAAACCAACTCTAACGGAATCTGTTTCCCGGATTTGTCGGTTATCTCCAGTTCATAGCGAGTCACCGGCATATTTGAATCTAGCTTTGCGCTGGTCATTTGCCGTGCCAACGCGAGATTATCAGGGGTAAGAATTTTGGCTATTGAAGAGTTGATCAATTCGTTGCGGTTATACCCTGTCACCTTTAACAGCGACTCGCTGACTGCGGAAAACACTCCATTAAGATCGGTACCATAAGCAAGATCGCCTGCGTTCTCAAATAATCCACGGTATTTTTCTTCACTTTCGTGCAACGCTATTTCTGCCTGCTTGCGCTCGGTAATGTCCTGAATGGTTCCATGTAATTTCACTGGGCGATTATTTTGGTCAAAATCTAATTTCCCTATACCATGTACCCATCTTATAGCTTGATCGTTTTGCCGGACGATTCGGTATTCCTTATCGAAAGACTTGCCTTTACCTGCAATATCGTTGGTAAAGTAGTCGAGCATCTTATTGCGTTCATCAGGATGAATTAAGTCGACCCACTTCTCGAACGAACGATCATAAGCTTTATCTATTCCAAAAATCTCATCCAGCGCTTCAGAGCTTGACCATTGCCTGACTGCAAAATTAAAAACATAGCTGCCTAAGCCCGCAATCGTCTGAGATTCTTTAAGTAACGCCTCACTTTCGCGAAAAGCGGCATTATTACTTTCAGCCTCTAGTTTTGCGGCCTCAGTAAATGCTTGTTGAGCTATCAGCTTGTTAAGCAACTTTTCGTTCTCAATGCGCTGTCGTAAAGATAGCTCGAAGGTGCTGGTCAATTCTTTTACAGAACTTATTACGTAGCCAATATATATAACCAGCATGATGCCCAAAATCAGATGCGGCAGATCCGCTTCCCAAAAAACTCGAAGCGTTATTGGCAAGACAAGCCCTGCAAAATAAATATACAACGAAGGGGGATGAACAGGATTGCTGGTCGCGGCACCAGCCGATATTCCAAGAAGTACAGCAATCAAAAACATCTGGTACAGAAATTGATCCGGCACAAATAGCATTAAACTGCCGATTCCCCATACTGTGGCTACAACGCCGGAAAGCCAACAAAATATAATATTCCATTGCCGGCATTGCTCAATGTTATTGGCATGCTTATGCAGCCGCAACCAATACAAAAACTCGACCAAATGAACGCCATAAACCAGCGTTAGCCAACCTAGCAATATGTTGTGATCAACTCCGTTCCACATTATCACAACAAGCAAAAAAGCTATTGCCAGTTGAGATAAAATCATCCGTGGATACAGACTCAAACGCGAGTTTATTTGCTCGATGCGAATGGAGAAACTCTCTTCGTCGATTTTGAATCTCAATATTTCTTTTAATGATGGCTTCATAGCAAACGTGGACTTCAATCCAATCGATATGAATTATTGTCTGGCTAATCGGGTTTGAAAGGGTAACAGACTTTTCTGAAGAGCGAGCGGCAATTACGTTGATGGACATAGTCGCAATAGTTCTGTATTACATTGGGCAACTTGAATTGCTTTCCCAATATTGAAATTGCGACGACTACATTTAAAACTTACTCTACGTAGAAAAATCAGCAGCACGAATCACTGCCGATCAATGATCGCCGCCTCCCAGACAAAGCTAATTGCGCTAAGGCAGCACTCTCACCACACGAAAGCCCACGCTGCCACGACTTGAAGGTTCGTTTCTGCTGCGTTGCCCGGCACGAACTTCTGGTAGCTTGCTGCTCCATGCGCCACCACGCAGTGTGTGCCTTGTATCATCACCTATCCATATACTGCCGTCGGCAGGGGCACCGCTATAGCTGGCATGATAGCTATCCTCTACCCATTCCCACACGTTGCCGCTCATATCAAACAAGCCAAAACCATTGGCGCGCAGGCTTGCAACTGCATGTGTAGTTTTGCCACTATTACCCGGCAGATTGATATTTCCGCCATACCACGCCAAGCTCTCCACTGAGTCGCTACCGCAATACTCATTCTGTCTGCCGCCGCGACACGCATATTCCCATTCTGCTTCGCTCGGCAGACGATATTGTTTACCCGTCTTGGCAATCAGTTTTTGAACATATTTTTGGGCATCAAGCCAGCTCACTTGCTCCACCGGACATTCATCACCGCAATTTTTAAAAAAACTGGGATTGTTATCTATTACTACAGTCTTCTCCCCCCCGGATGATTCCGCATTACCGCGCCCGGTTCCCCCTCTGGACTGTGTCGCATCCCAGTGAGCACCGGTAACGTCTTCTCTATACTCCGGCAAGGCATGTTTCAGTTCGCGAACCAGTTTGCCAAGTATCCTGCTCTCGGTACGTACCGCGGTGGTGGACATGAGTGCACGCCACTGCCCCTGGGTAATCTCGGTTTTGCCAATTGCAAATGCCTTGCCAATGGTCACACGGTGAACGGGTTGCTCATCACTTTCACCATTGTTCGAGCCCATGCTGAAATCCCCGGCGGGAAGAACGACCATCTCCGGGCATTCCGGACAGTCTTGAAACTCCCTACCCGGTTTGGTTTCAGCCTCGACATCATGCTGTGCGCCCTGAAGTTTTTTAATGCGTGCCTGTGCCTGAACTACATACAGGCCTTGAGGATAAAGTTTTAAATATTCCTGATAGCCGGCAACGCTAGCCGCATTGATAGCATTGCTCCATGCATTTTGATCTTGCTGGGTTAATTCGGTAGTAGCTTGCTCTTCCAGTATGTTGATGCGGCCTTCTGCAATTGAGGCAAATTTTCCGCGTGGATATTGCGCAAGATAAGCCCGATAGTCGGTTAATTTATTATTTTTTTGAGCCTCATCCCACAAAGCATTTTCGGAAATAGCGACATTGCCAGTTGCGGGCTTGCTAGCGTCCACACCTGCTGACGGGGCGGGTATCTGGACTGGCTCGTTGTCCAATACTTTTAACTTTTCCACAACTTGGAAACCATCGCAGTTCCGGCACGGCAGAGTATTGGTATAGACGGCCTCGTTGTCGAAAATATTTTGAATATTCAATGACAGTAAATAGCCCCCTTCTACTTTGGTGACATTGGCAGTGGCAATGAGTTCAGCCTGAAATGCTTCCGCAATATTTTGCAAACAGCGTATTTCATTGCATTCTTTGCTGGCTGTGTTACGAGTTTCTTTAAGGAATATTTCTTTTGCTTTTTGAGTAACTTGTTCGCCCTCGAAAACCTCATACTTTTGTTGCAGCCCCTGCACCAGCGCAGTCTCCATGACCGCCTGCAAGTTTTTGTTGTCTTCTGAAACTCGCAACGGCATCAGCACTAAACGCTCTTTGCCCGCTCGCACAGATTTTGCGGCTTTGCCGGTCGAGTCTTTCGCCACTGCCTGACCCGGCATTGCTGCCAGACAGATGAAGGAAATCAAAAGCGCGATCAGATTAATTACTGGCATTTTTTTCATGTTCGTCCAGAGCGTATTCATCCCGGATTGTTCATCAGCCGCTGGAACATCATAAAATCAAGCTGTTGTAGGTCGGGCTTCAGCCCGANNTCGGGTTAAAACCCGACCTACGTTCTAATGAACAATCCAGGTTCATTGCAAGTCAGTCTAACTGCGATACTAGTCCGAATGCAACTGCGGCAATTTCCACTTTGCATCGTAATGAATCCGACGCAAATATAATCCATCCGGTGCGAAGGTCGGGGCGGCAAAGCTTCGTTGCCGTGAGTCCAATACTTCTTTCATCCAGACTGGCGCATGCTTTCCCTTCCCGACATAAACCAAACTCCCGATGATATTGCGCACCATGTGATGCAAAAAAGCATTCGCAGTAAGGTTGAAGATAAAAGTGTCGCCTTGCTGCTGAATATCCAATATTGCAAGATCTTTTACCGCTGATTTTGCCTGACATTCGGCAGCACGGAAAGAACTGAAGTCGTGTGTTCCCAACAGGAGTCCAGCCGCTTCACGCATCGCGTTAATATCCAACGGCGCGTGAAACCAGCCAACCCGGTCATGGTGCACTGCACAGCGTGAGGGACGGTTAATCAGCACATATTGGTAGCTGCGTGCTTGCGCCGAAAAACGCGCATGAAATTCATCCGCCACCGGATGAGCCCAGAGCATGGCAATACTCGGGGGCAAGAGCGCATTCACACCGCGCACCCATGCGTTTAATGGTCGCTCGGTCGACGTATCGAAGTGAATAACCTGTTCCAGCGCATGCACGCCAGTGTCCGTGCGCCCTGCGGCGATGATCGAAATCGGCTCGCAGGCAATCTGGCTGATCGCTTTTTGAATATTGTCCTGCACGGTGCGTCCATCCGGCTGGCTCTGCCAACCATTGAAGTCAGCCCCGTTGTATTCCACACCCAATGCGATTCTCATCGCCACACCCCGATCAGGATCGCGCTGATCACCATCAGCAGGATAGCATCGACCCATGTCAGCATCTGCATTGGGAACTCCAACGCGGCCTCATGTTGATTTTCAAACTCCAGTGCGTGTTCGATACCCGATCTCCAATCTTTTGCAGTGTCCTGCATGGCTTTTTCAGCATAGCGCAAGGTCAGTGCCAATCTGACGGCAATTCGTTCACGCGACACGCCAACATATCGCAGCGGATAAAGGAGGGCATACAGCCCGCTGACCAGTTGCTCTAGCGACAACATGGTAAGCAAAATTGACAAGCCCGCCAGCATGCATACCAAGCGACTAAGCTGTACCAATCCATCAAGCATGCCTTCTTGTGTGGGATTAGGAACGTAGGGGATTGACCACAATGCGATACCCGGAGTGAAAAATGCGTAGATCACCAGTAACGAAACCAATATCCAACGAGTCCGGCGTAATAAAGCTAGTAAACGTGAAGGATGCGCCTTGAAAGCGACGAATCCCAAAGTCGCGGCGAGCATGGGCAGGAGTAGTTCCGACTGCAATGCCTGCACCACTATAGCCAGACATATCCATATCGTAATTTGCGTTACCGGATGAGGCATCGCTATTCTCACAATCACTCCTTACCCGTTATCACGAACTGCGCCGATAATAACAATCTTTGAACGATTGCTGTTTACAAATAAAAATCGGCAGCCTGACTTTCAGACTGCCGATCTTTAATTTAAAAACAATTACGACAATTGTTGCAACAAGGACTCCGCTATTTCACGTTGAGATGCATCGCCGTCGCGTACGACCTCTTCTAAAATTTCACGTGCACCGGCCTGATCACCCATTTCCTGATATGCCTTGGCCAGATCAAGTTTGGTCGCCACTTCTTGCCAATGCTCATCTTTGTTTCCGCTTGTTTGCGGTGTCGATGGGGTAGCCGGTTCATCCAGATTCAAACTGATTTCACTCAGTCCAATATCTTTCGCCTGTACCGCTGATGCTGCAGCCGGCTTGGCTTCCGACGGGAAGTCCATGGTGAACTCCAGCGCTTTCTCAGGCTCAACAACCGGTGCTGCGGTCGGTGTCGACTCAAAGACCAAATCATCCAAATTCAACGATGGTGCCTGATCAACCGGAGTTGCCGGAGCAATTGACTTGGCATCATCCACATCAATATCCAATGCAGGGAACTCAAGTTTTGGTTCTTCAGGCTTAACTTCCGACAAATCGAAATCGATGTCCATTTCCTTAACTGCAGGCATTTCAACTGCTGATGAGACGGCAACTTTCTCGACTTCGTCATCGCCCAAATCGAAATCTAGCGCAGGCGGAATATCCGCATCGAAATCTAACGCTGATTTAGTCTCTTCAACCGGCACTTTCACACTGGCTACGACCACAGAATCAATGCCGCCGTCGTACAGGGCATTGTCCGGGTCAATATCGCGCCCCATAGCCGCAGCCTGCTCCCATGAAGATTCATCACGTGATTTTTTGATTTCCAATGCGTAGTTCTGGAACGATTTGGTATCGTTACGAGTTGCATAGATCGACAGTAATTTCAGCTTGATTTGATTGTTCGTAGGGTCTTTGAGCAGCGCCTCTTTCAATACTTCTTCCGCTTGCACATCGCGACCAAAATTGAGGAACAAATCGGCTTCCTTGATCGGATCAACCTCATCCGAATCCACCGGAGCGGCAGCAGGCTCCTCCGGTTGTATAAAACTGGCCAGCTCATCCGCGGAAGATATAATCGGCTCGGCAACTTTGTTAGTCGACGGCTTATCACCTTTTTTACTCCTGCGCGACCTCACAACTCCGAGCAACCCTAATCCCACTATCGCAGCGGCAGCAGCCCCCAGCTTGACCGGATCATCCAACAACTCATCCAGCAATGTCGGCGGCTCCGCTACAACTTTGGGCTCGACAACTTTTGGCTTTGCCGGTGCTACAGCACTTGCAGGCGCAGCTGCAGGCACCGCCGCTGAAGCGGGAATAACGGACGAAGCAATCAAAGGAACGGCACTCGCGTTCGCTGACGCGGCTTGATTTTTCAACTCAACCAAGCGCTGCATTTCCTTGATATTTTTCTCCAGCAATGCGGCACGCTGCTCGGTCTCCTTCATCGCTTTGGCTTTGGCAATGGCTTCATCTTCCTTGGCAATCGCCTTCTCTTGGGCTGATTTCGCTTTCCCGCCAGCGCTAGCCTGATCACCCTCCGCATCGCCCTTGGATAGCTTTAACACTTCTTTGGCAGATTCTTTCGCCACAGGTGCTTTGTCCGAGATAGAGGTGCTGATCTTACCCGCCACCTCCTGTTTAGCGTGCCTCTCGGTTGCAGGCGTGTTCGCTGCTGCCAATTTTTGCCGGTACGCATTCCAATCAGCCACTTGAGCGTGCACCTCTTCTACCGCTTCAGGTTGTTGCACCTTGGCCAATTCATCAGCTTCAGGCAGACGTAAAATCTTCCCTGTTCTGATCCGGTTCATATTGTGCCCGTCAAACTCTTGCTCATTGGCGTGATAGAGAGCGACCAGCATACGTTCCAGAGTCACATCAGGTGCTTTGGCTTTATTGGCAATTTTGGCCAAAGTATCGCCTTGTTTAACCGTGATCGGCGCAGCTGCTGCCTGCTTTTTAACCGGAACTTCAGCAGGATGCGATTCTTCTTTTGGCGTGGCAGCAGGGGTTTCAACCTTCGCTTCGGCAGGTTTCGTTACTTCTGCAACGACCGCAGATGCTGCTTCATTCGCAACTGGCGCGGGAGCCTGCTCAGCCGCAGTTGCATGGGGAGCTGTTTCAGCCAAAGCTTCGGCTTGAGGAGCAGAAGCAGCCATAGGAGCGACAACCGGCTCGGCTACTGGAACCGCAGATGCGGCAACCGGCTCTGCCGCCGCAACCGCAGGTGCTACAACAGGTTCAATCGGGCTAACGGCTGCAGCAGGAGGCTGCTCGGCAACAAAACCGGGAGGGTCCAACAAGAACGTATACTCACGCAACAAGCGGCCGGATGACCAGGTTAACTCGAGCAACAAACTAACGAAGGGATCATTGACGGCCTGATCGGAAGATACCTTGATATAAGACTCGCCATTGGCGCGCGTCTCAACTTGAAATTTGAGTTTGGGTAACGCATAAGGGTAGTCGATACCAGCACCCTTAAATGCCTCCGGCGAAGCTAAATGGGCATTCAAACTCGACTTATCGGCTTTATCTACCGCCACCAATTCAATTTCAGCGACCAGTGGTCGCCCCAGTGAAGAGGTTACGTTAATCCCGCCAAAACCTACTGCACAGGCCATACTTGACCATGCAAAACAGGCAAAATATCCGAACGCTTTCAGAAATGATTTCCGCACGCTGTCACCCTTTAATTTTTCATACCTTAATCAGAATAACATCATGGAGTTAGTGATGCAAGCTCACTTTATATTTAAGTTCGCACGTTAACCGACAATATCTAAAACAAATTATCAAACGGCAAAAGCTATTTGCCCAACAATATCCGCAACATTCGGCGCAACGGCTCAGCCGCACCCCAGAGCAATTGGTCGCCACATACAAAAGCTGTCACATACTCCGGCCCCAGCTCCATCTTGCGCACGCGTCCTACCGCCACATCCAGCTTGCCGGTCACCGCTACGGGAGTCAGTTCGCGCACCGACACTTCGCGCTGATTGGGAACGAACTTAACCCAAGGGTTACCGCCCTTGATCAGCGCTTCAATTTCACTCAACGGCACATTTGCATTTAACTTGAGGGTCAACGCCAAGCTGTGGCAACGCATTGCACCGATGCGCACGCACAAACCATCGACCGGAATACGCTTGTTCGTACCCAGTATTTTATTTACCTCGGCTTGCCCTTTCCACTCTTCCTTGGACTGTCCGTTATCGAGCTGTTTGTCGATCCACGGGATCAGGCTACCCGCCAAAGGAGCGCCGAAATTTTCGGTGGGCATAGCGGCAGAACGCAACGTCTCCGCCAAGCGACGGTCGATCTCCAGAATGGCGGATTTCGGATCAGCCAGCAGATCAGCCACCGAGGCGTGCGCCACACCCATTTGATTCAGCAGCTCGCGCATATTCTGCGCGCCCGCACCGGATGCCGCCTGATAGGTCATGGAAGATACCCATTCCACCAAACCGGCGTGAAATAGCCCCCCCAGACCCATCAGCAAAATGCTGTTGGTACAGTTGCCGCCGATAAAATTCTTGCCGCCGTTCGCCAGCGATTGCTTGATGAGATCAAGATTGACCGGATCGAGAATGATGACCGCGTCATCTTCCATGCGCAGCGTGGAGGCCGCATCAATCCAATAACCCTGCCAGCCTGCGGCGCGCAATTTTGGAAAAATATCTGTAGTGTAATCGCCGCCCTGACAGGAAATGATGGCATCCATCGCCTGCAATGCATTGAGGTCGTGCGCATCTTTCAGCGCCACGCCGCGTCCTTCCGCCGGCGCTTCGCCGCCGATGTTGGAGGTGGTAAAGAACACCGCATCGATCAGATCGAAATCTTTTTCTTCACGCATGCGCTGCATGAGCACCGAGCCCACCATACCGCGCCAACCGATTAGTCCGACTTTCATTTTGACACTCCGATAATCCACGTAGGGTGCATTCCATGGTGTCAACTCCGCCCAACCTTTGGTTGGCTGCGNNGGATTGCCTACCTTTGGTGCACCATCTTTATTGGTGCATGGAATGCACCCTACAGTTTTTGTTATAGTGATTTAACCACCGCATCGCCCATCGCCGCGCAGCCGACCTTCTGCATGCCTGCCTCGTAAATATCACCTGTGCGCAAACCCTGCTGCAACACTTTGCGCACTGCCGCTTCGATGCGCTGTGCTTCGTCGGCAAGCCCGAAGGTATATTGCATCATCATTGCCACCGACAATATTGTCGCCAGCGGATTGGCAATGTCTTTTCCGGCGATGTCCGGTGCGGAACCGTGGCACGGCTCGTACAAACCTTTGTTGTTCGCATCCAGCGAGGCCGACGGCAACATCCCGATGGAACCAGTCAGCATCGACGCTTCATCAGACAAAATATCTCCGAAGATGTTCCCGGTGAGGATCACATCGAACTGCTTGGGTGCGCGCACCAGTTGCATCGCAGCGTTATCGACATACATGTGTGATGTTTCGACTTCTGGATATTCCTTTGCCACTTCGGTGACGATCTCGCGCCAAAACATGCTGGTATCCAGCACGTTGGCCTTGTCCACCGAGCACATCTTTTTATTTCTTTTCATCGCGATCTGGAAACCGACATGCGCCACGCGGCGAATTTCCGACTCGCTGTAATGCATGGTATCAAAACCCTGGCGTTCGCCATTTTCCAGCGTGCGGATGCCTCGCGGCTGGCCGAAATAAATGTCGCCGGTCAGTTCGCGCAAAATCATGATATCCAGACCCGACACCAACTCCGGCTTCAGGCTGGAAGCATTGACCAATTCCGGATACACCAGCGCGGGGCGCAGGTTAGCAAACAAACCCAGCCGCTTGCGTATGCGCAGCAGGCCTTGTTCCGGGCGCATAGGCCGTGGCAACGTATCGTATTGATAACCGCCCACCGCACCGAGCAGCACCGCATCGGCTGCAAGTACCAGTTTTTCAGTCGTGGGCGGAAAGGGATCCCCTTCCGCGTCATAGCCCGCACCGCCGAGGTGCGCGTATTCCAGCTCGATTTTCAGACCATCACTGCGCAAGGTTTCCAGCACCTTGGCTGCCTGGGCTACGATTTCAGTACCTATCCCGTCACCGGGTAAAACTGCGATCTTCATTTGCTCTTCCAATCAAATTAAATCTTTGTTGTCATTTCGACCAAAGGGAGAAATCTTTAAGATTCCTCACATCCGTTCGGAATGACACAAAAAACTAGGCAAACAGCCACGGCTGCGCAGCTTGATGCTTCGCTTCGTAAGCCTTGATCTCGCCCACATGCTGCAAGGTCAGCCCTATATCATCCAGCCCGTTCAGCAGACAATGCTTGCGAAAAGCTTCCACCTCGAACTTGTACACCATGCCGTCCGGTGCGCTGATGGTTTGCTGCTCCAAGTCTATTTTCAGCTTGTAGCCGACCTTCGCCTCCGCCGCCTTGAACAACGCATCCACTTTTTCTGCACCAAGACGAATCGGCAGCACGCCATTCTTGAAACAGTTATTGAAAAAGATGTCGGCAAAACTGGTCGCGATAATGACACGGAAGCCGTAATCTTCCAGCGCCCAGGGCGCATGTTCGCGCGACGAGCCGCAGCCAAAGTTTTTGCCGCCGATGATGATCTGATAATCGGAGAGGAATTCGTCCTTGGTATGAAACGGCACGTGCCCCTTCGGCAACCCGGCCTGCGCCGGCGGCACGCTGGAGAGGGCGTGCTTGCCGAACATCTTGTACTCTTCCGCGACGGCCGGATTGTACGTGAGATACTGGGCGGGGATGATCTGATCGGTATCGACGTTATCGCCGAGGACGTAGGCTTTGCCGGTGATGGTGGATTGCATGAGGAGTCTCGGATTTAGCCGCTTGCGGCATAGCACGATCGACTGCTACGCCGCTAGTGGCAAGATGTTATTGCAAACAATCGCGCGGATCACTGATCGTGCCGTTGAGCGCGCTCGCGGCAACGGTCAGCGGGCTGGCCAGGAACACCTTCGCCTCCTTGTG
>PLYB01000216.1:0-121 GCA_003151655.1 Gallionellaceae bacterium
CTGAACCAACGCACAGCAGCGCGTTCTGCCCGCATGAGGCAGGCGCGTATTACCTTGCGACGGTGGGGACTGTCGGCAAGATCATCAAGCTATTCGCCAGGGAAATCGAGCCGCCCGTTTA
>PLYB01000216.1:197-7268 GCA_003151655.1 Gallionellaceae bacterium
CAAAAACGGTGACCGGGTGACCAAGGTACATGACCTGCCAGACTGTATGACTAAACTGAAAAAGATCCGTAGTGCCCACCATCCAGACCGCAACAACCCCGATTCCGACCATGATCTCTATCAGGCTGTTGTCGAGAAAATTGACAGGATGCGTGCGGTGAGCGTGTGAACCACACCGTAGTCTGACCAAGTAGTGCCGGATTTGCTGATCAACCAAGAAGGATGAAGATGGAGGGCTATCATTTGCTTCGAAATATTCTTATAGCCTTGATGACGTTTCCGATCAGCACGGCTTTCGCTATTGATCTCGACAGCTCGGTCACTACAGGAGCACTAAACGACGCTATTCAGATCAATGCGGCCTCCGCAGTTACGCCCACAGAGCCATCTGACCTTAGAGCGACAACGACATCTACCGACAACATTCAGGCTGTATTGCAGTACGCGCTCAGTCATGAAGGCAAAGCCTACCGAAGAGGCGCATCTAGCCCTGAAATTGGTTTTGACTGCAGTGGATTTGTACGTCACGTTTTTGATCACGCTGCGGGGGTAGCGCTGCCCCGCAGTGCAAGTGAGATTAGTAAGATTGGAAGCCTTGTAAATAAGGCCGAACTTTATCCTGGCGATCTAGTATTTTTTCGTCGTGCGAGCAAGGCCATTACACATGTTGGCATTTACTTGGGTGATAACCAATTCATTCATGCTTCAAGCCATCGAACAGGCCGGGTCATGGTATCCAACCTCACAGATATATATTGGGCTAGGCATTATTTTCTTGCCCGTCGCCTGGATGTGCAGCATAACTAGCGCGTCAGCAAGCGCATCGCGATTCCCGTGTCCCATTAATTTTGTCTTCTTTGGGAGTGATTAACTATGCATTTAATAAGGCGAGTGGCATGTCTTTAATAATATCATCGTCTTCATTAGAAATAATCGAATAGACTTCATCAATAGAGCCGTCTGGGTTAAACAGTATATGCAACTCTAAATCACGCGGCGGAATATCTCCATCCGAATCAAAAATGAAGTGCGCATTCCTTGTCCAATGGAAGTCACTCACCACGGTCCAATCCTCGTCCCAGCCGATAAAATCACCCCGTTGAAACTTTTCAAACACATCGAATGCTTGAGTAGCCCATTCCATTTTATTCATTTTTAAATCACTCTCACTTTAATATCATCGATATGGTGCGCGGGTTCAAATGTCAGGTTCAACTTGAAGCATAATGCTAGATATGGAGAATAGCTGACTAGTTGTTTTTGATTCAAGCATTTTTCTGGACGAGTGTGCAACCGGTACTTTTTTGAGTGACATCAGCCTAGAAACCACAGTTGCCACACCGCTCATGCTTCGATACACCTTGCTGCGCAAGGCACTCAGCACGAACGGTGTGGTCTCCAGTTTGGTGAGAGGCCGTTCGTCCCGAGTAGGCGTAGCCGTATCGAGGGAAGTAGCCCGCCTTTTGGGCGTATCGAAGGATTACTATCGCTCAACTGCGGTTTCTAGGTTCATTGAAGGGAGACGTATTACGCGATAGCGAAGAGTCAGCGCGAAGGTTCGGGTATACCCCCTTGCCGCCACTTTTACCCGATACCGTCAGGCGGAGGCGACGCTCTTTTCGATTACCTCGGAAACCCAAGCGTTCAGGCTCTTGCCGCGAGTCTCTGCAAGCATGGCAGCACGTGCATGTAGCTCAGGTGCCAGACGCAAACGGAATTGCCCCGAGTATGGCTTGTTAGGCTCTTTCCCAAGCTTTTTACAGGTCGCCAGATAATCATCGACTGCCTCTGCAAAAGCGGCGCGCAATTCAGCTACGCTTTCGCCGTGAAATCCGATTACGTCACGGATACCCGCGATATGCCCGATAAAGCAACCATCTTCTTCGCTATATTCAACTCGGGCAGCGAAGCCCTGATGTTCCATCGTGTTCATGGTTTTACTCCTAAACTTTCAAGATAATGACGTGCAAACGATGCTGAAACTGGTTCAGCGAATCCTGCGGCGAGTGTCTTCTGTGCGTTGAGTTCATGTTGCCATGGTATCAATAAATGAAACCGTATCAGGCGTTAATCGGTCGCCGTGCATCCCGCGTGTTCGGCTTGCTCGATGGCCTATATCCTTTGATGAAATATCTAGATACTTTTTCCGATAGCTGAGCAAGCTTATTACAGGTAGAGTCGGGGTTTATATATTTGGAGTTCCTCGTGTTTGCTTGGACGGGGGTATCCAAC
Source organism: Gallionellaceae bacterium (assembly GCA_003151655.1). Taxonomy (GTDB): domain Bacteria; phylum Pseudomonadota; class Gammaproteobacteria; order Burkholderiales; family Gallionellaceae; genus PALSA-1006. The sequence continues at coordinate 2,430 of PLYB01000216.1, forward strand.
AACATAGCATTAAACGTGAAAAAGAAAAATTCAAATCCGGTCAAGACGCAGAAACAGTCTGAACATCTGGTAATAAGAGATGCCAACGCCGAAATCTTGGGAAAAAATACATCTCTCAATTCCATCGACCATAATTTGCCATCGGGGAAATGGCTATTTCGCTGCATGCTCTCCGAGCGAAACACCTGCGTAATCAAATCATGGCTAATGAAGCAATCAGTAAAAGCTCGTGCAAATCTTGATCGCACAATCGAACATTTAGCTCCCCTGCCGCCTCAATACTGGGCTAGACCGCAAGCAAGCCCTATTGGAGATAACATTTATGTGATACATTTAAAAAATGAGAATCGAGAACAACTACGAATATTTGGCCACTTCTCTGGCAAAGGAACGGCAGAAGCCTCATTTGTAATGACTCTTGAAGGATATGAAAAAGATAATGTCTACCACCCACAAAACTATGAAGTCGCCGCAAGAAAAAATCTCGATTGGTGCAATGTCGCGCACAACAGAAGAACTATTTCCTGTCGTTATGCAAAATCCGCTTGTAATGATGGGGCAGAGCAACCTATGGACGAATTTCACGTTGAATGCACCTCGTGCGTATGCTAATCAATCGGAATTTTCGGAGTTTGTGGAAATTGTTCCAGCTACAAATATTTTCGTTCTTGTGATCGGCGACTCAAACGCAGTGCAACCAACATCACTTCAATGCTTAGAGAAAAAGAAAAAATGGCATATCCGTGAGTACCGGCATGCCTATATGGAAGCGGCGGTTGAACAGGGAGTTGCTTGGCAAATTAAAATTAATCGTGAATTCCGGAAACTTACCCAGAAACAACTCGCTAGAGATATTGGATCAAAACAACCATGCATCTCAAGAGCAGAAGATCCAAGTTATGGCCGCCATAATTTGGACACTCTTACTAAAATTGCTCACGCTTTTGATTGCGCATTACAAGTTAAATTCATTCCTTATTCGCAACTGGCAAAAGATAGCAATGACTTGAGCCCTGCCGCACTTTACGCTAAATCATATACAGAGGAGATCACACCATGCAAAAAATCGCTATTGCCAATAAAGAGATTGGCACAAAAAAAATAGATGCTAATACGTTACCAACCGAAGGAACGCAGCTAATCTATTCTGAGCATTTGATTGGAATGGCCATAGGGCCATTTGTCTCAAAAATTGTGGTCGGAATGGATAACTCTCCAAACATACCAGTTCCACAATATACACTTGTCATGCCAACAAATGCGCTTCACCAAATGGCCAAGCATATAATGGATAGCATGTCAGCTCAGGAGGCACAGAAGAAAATTGGCGATGCCTTCAAAAACTATCAAGAAAGTGTTGAGAGCTGAGTATTCCCTGAAAACGTCCAGAAAGCCTACACGGGCAGAGCCAAAATCAAACTGTTATATTCCTGTGCACTGATTCGACGAGCCAAATAAATTAAGGGGTTGTGCTTTCACACAACCCTTAATTTTCCGCATCTTTCTTACTTCTTGGCCTGCTTTGCCTTGGCTATTTTTGATTCGAGCTCGGGGACTTTTTCGGATGGCTTGAGACTCGAGATTAATTCTTTCACCCGCTTGCGGTTCTCGTGTACCACTTGCATTGCGTTGAGCACTTTGCGCCGACTGTCCTCAGGTAGCGCCATCAGTTCCGCCAACGTTACTTTTTTCATCGCCTCCTCCAAAATAAAGCTCGCATCCATCGCCGCCTGATTTGCAGGGCATCTAGCCGAATGGGATGTCAATTTCGCTGTCGTCGATAATATCATCATGTGCATCTGATGATAATGATCTCGAAATCTACCTGTTATAATCCACCGCGCACTGATCCGGCGAGCCGGATAAATCCAAGGCTTAGCATTTGGATGCCAGCGCTTTTCTGTGTAGGAACGTACTAAATCGCAGCAACACACGTAGCAATTTCCCTTGCCCTATTGTTAATTGGTAGAATGATCGGTTCACAGGAGGAACTCTTTGGAAAATCTATACAATATTCTGGGTGTATCTCCTACGGCGACAACCGATGACATCAAGAAGGCTTACCGCTCTCTTGCCATGCGCCATCACCCGGACCGGAATACGCATGCCAGTGCGGAGGTTCGCTTCAATGCCATTAAAACGGCTTATGAGGTGCTTTCCGATCCGCAAAAAAGAGCCGAATATAATTACAGTCTCAACAACCGTATCATCATCGATCCTGATAACGAAGCGCGCACGCTGTGGGGTTCGTTGTTTACCCGCTGCGGAATTACGCTTCCGCATTAATGCTCGCTCATCACCTTTAAAGATAAAATTATGAAAAATATACATCCCGAATTTGCCTATCAATCGCGCGAACTTGGCGTTCAGATCGACGATACCTTGGGCGATCCGCCCGATAGAAAAACCTATGACCGGGTGATTAAGTCGCTGATCGGAGAATTCGCCAATGGCTCCGAGATTGATGATCTGAATCTGTTGAGCTTTGCACTGGTTGACTACCTGCGCTTTGATGATCCTGCAGGGCTGTTGGCAGAAGGTGCCAATTATGATGAAGGCGATACCGATAAAGTCTTAAAGATGGTGTCGTGCACTAACGCCGAAGCGGAGGTGGCTTTGGCGGTCGTTGCCGATGCCAATCCTGAATTGGCACGCAAGGCGATCGTTACCGCTTTCTTATTTAAGAACAATAAGCGCTGGAAAGACGAAGACCATTCCCTCGAATCTCTGCAAAAAGACGAAGATGATGGTGAAGATGATGAAAACGACGAAGATCAAATCGAGTCCGGGCACAATATAAATCACTTGTTTGATACACGCGGAGACGAAAATGTCTGAGCAACAAAATCTTCCGGCAATCCGCCAGCAAGTCACCGAGCTGGTTCTGGCTGGCTCGACCGAGCACGCTGAAGAAGCCATCAGCGAGACTGCCGAAAAGTTTGGTGATCTCGCTGTGATTGAAGTGCTGGAGTCGTTGGAACCACAAGTGGCATCACTGCATTTGTCCGCGTTCGACGGTGGCAAATTGTCGCTGGCCACACTGCTGATTTCACCAAAAGCATGGGCGGAAAGCTTGGCCTATTTCGCCGCCATGTGGAATGAGGACTGGATCGAAGACGAGCCGGAAGTATTGGCAGAATCTTTGTTCTCCCATATTCACGGCGTTATTTTTGCCAGCGACGATGAAGACCGACGCGCAGAGCTGATCCACGCGGCGTTATCGACCGACTGGGGCACGACCGCTTTTGCCGTGCTGTTTTCGACCGCGACGGAAGAGATCATCGAGATCGCCAATGACATTCACAATCGCGGCTCCCACAACGGCGGGCAGACGACTTCCGATCACGACGTAATTCCGCTGGCGCTGGAAATCGCACGCACCGATTCAGAAGCCTGGGATCGGGTGCTGTTTGAGATATTCCCGGACTGGCAGCCCGGTGAAAACCAGTTGCATGCCAAGTCATCTGATGATGCCGAAGACCATGACGACCATGGCGATGATATCGACGAGAACGACGAGCATGAGTTTGCCATGGGGCGCACCACCAAAGAATTGCTGCTGCGCCTGCGCAATCAAGTGCCAAGCAAAGCAGTCAGCGCGCCCAAAGCAGGCAGTCGCCCGAGCCTCGGCGAGGATATTTTTTCGTAATACTAAAGTAGCTCCGAAGATCACCTATGCAACTCACCAGCTACACCACCCGCCCTCCGCTGTTAGTGTCAACGCTCGAAGCGTTGGCACAACGGGCGAACCATCAGCCAGCGGCAGACACGCTTATGCAGGAGTTGAGCGGCATTACCGTGCTGGTCGCCAAGAAATTCACCAATGACAGAACGGCAGACGGCTTGCTCGAAGCGTTCTACCTGACGGTTGGCTGCATTTCTCTGGCTATCAGCCAAGCCGACATTGCCGAGAGCAATGAAGCGAAGTTATCCTTTCTGCTGCAGCACGGTGCCGAACACGTATTCCAGATGGGCTTCCGCCACATCAAAGAGTTGTCCGCCCTGCCCTATGTCGCCTTCGTTTCCGACTTTGACCGCGACGCGTTTGTGCAACAACGCAACGTCAAAGCGCTATTCTCCGAAATATGCCATGCCGATCCCAATGCTACATGGGAGGGCGATGAAGTATTTAAAAATGAAACACGGGATCGCAAGGTCAACCAGAAAATCATTGAGTGCGCCAAGTGGCTGCGCAAAAACCATTGCAATGGTGCCGTTAAAGATCCCGACATGGATGCCAATGCGGTTATCGCGCTCGCGGTAATATTTTCGATATTGGGTGACGGGCGTATCGTTGCGCGCGCAGGCCAAAAAGAGATCGAAAACCTGATCAATCGCGCCCGCGAAGCCAAGCCGGACATAGACGCGGGCTGGGAAAAATTACTCGCTAAAACCCCTCCCGAATATCACCCCATACTGCGCGAACGCATGGAAGAACACCGGGGCACCATCGTCAAAAAAATCCTGTCGAAAAGTAAAATTAAAACAGTGCTTACCGAGATACAGGATTATTACGCAGGGAACGAACTGGAAGTAGACTACCCGTGATATGGCTTGATAAAAACTCAGGCGTAGAACTTACATTGGCAGGAAGTGAGCCACGAAAAGCATAGAACTAAAGATGGAAGCCATCATCTGGTGCCCGGAACCGGAATCGAACNNTCTACCAATTTCACCACCCGGGCGGCATCGTGAAGATTTGCCAAAATCAAGCAAGCGCGAATTATACAGAGATGCGTGATTGTATGGGAGCAAGAAAATATTTTTTCATTTAGCAGGAAAAAAAGCATCTATTTTCTTGACATAAAGTTCAGCATCCATATAATGCGGACTTCGTTT
>PLYB01000005.1 GCA_003151655.1 Gallionellaceae bacterium
CCGAGCACTTCCGCCGCATCCTCGAGCTGCGCATCGCCCATGGCGGCGAAGCGCCCTGGGTCTGATGTCCTGCGCGCCGGCATACATAGCATGAACACCGTCCCCGCGATCTACGGCTGGAACTGGGTGCGTACCGGCTTTGCGCTGTTTCGCAAGAGCCCGGCGATGTGGGCGTTCCTGGCGCTGTCGTACATCATGCTGATGCAGCTGCTGGGCATGATCCCGGTATTTGGATGGTTCGCGGCGACCGTGCTGATTCCGGCTTTCTCGGCAAGCTTCATGATCGCGAGCCGGGAACTCGACCAGGGGCGCAAGCTGCGCATGGACCTGCTATTCGCCGGATTCAAATCGAATCTGCCGGCGCTGCTCGCGCAGGGCGGCTTTTACCTCGCCAGCGGCCTCGCCATCCTGGGCCTGTCGGCATTGGTCGACGGCGGCGCGCTGCTGCAGCTGATGGTGTTGGGCACGACGCCGCCGCCAGCGGCGTACGCGAGCGGCAGCGTGGCCGCGGCGGCGGTGCTGGCTGCCGCCCTTTACTTGCCGGTGCTGGCTGCATTCTGGTTCGCGCCCGCGCTGTCGGCCTGGCGCAATCTGCCCGCCGCGCAGGCGCTGTTCTTCAGTTTCTTTGCCGCCCTGCGCAACTGGCGGGCATTTGTCGCCTATGGCCTCGCCCTGGTGATGTTGAGCGTGATCTGCAGCTTTGCACTGTTCATGCTTGCCCTGCTGGTGCGCGGACTGNNCATGACGGCGAAAGGATGCAGATGAGCGCCCGACTGCGCGAGATTCCGTATAACTACACCTCATTCTCCGACCGCGAGATCGTGCTGCGCCTGCTCGGCGAAAAGGCCTGGGAGACGCTGCACGAACTGCGCGCGGAGCGCAAGACCGGCCGCTCGGCACGCATGCTGTACGAGGTGCTGGGCGATATCTGGGTGGTGTCGCGTAACCCATACCTGCAAGACGACTTGCAGGACAACCCGGGCCGGCGCGCGGCGCTGATCGAAGCCATGCACCACCGCCTGGACGAGATCGACAAGCGCCGCCTGCACTATCTCGCCGAAGCCGGCGCGGACGCCGACGCCGAGGCGAAAGCGCAGCAGGCGGCGCGCGCGCAGCGGGTTAGGTTTCTGCTCGAGCGGGCGCGCGACGCGGTGGATGCCTTCCGCGTCGGTTTCGCCGAAGTGGCGGCACTGCGGCGCCTCGCGCTGAAGAAACTCAGCCGCAGCACGCGCAAAGACAACATCCAGTTCGACGGCCTGGCGCGCGTCTCCCATGTCACCGATGCGACCGACTGGCGCGTCGAATACCCGTTTGTAGTACTGAACCCGGACACGGAAGCGGAAGTCGCGCCGCTGGTGCGCGCCTGTATCGAACTCGGGCTGACGCTTATTCCTCGTGGTGGCGGCACGGGCTACACCGGCGGTGCCATACCGCTGGATAAACGCTCTGCTGTCATCAATACCGAAAAACTGGATGCCATCTCCGAAATAGAAACCATCACGTTGCCCGGACTTAGCCAACCCTATGCCACCATCCATTGCGGTGCGGGCGTGGTGACGCGGCGTGTGATGGAAAAAGCCGAAGCCAACAAACTGGTGTTTGCGGTAGACCCGACCTCGGCGGATGCTTCGTGCATCGGCGGCAATGTGGCAATGAACGCGGGCGGCAAAAAAGCAGTGTTGTGGGGAACGGCGCTGGATAATCTGGCCTCGTGGAAAATGGTAACGCCGGATGGACTCTGGATGACGGTAGAGCGGCTAGATTACAAACCTGGCAAGATTCACGACGAAGCTAATGCAAGCTTCCTCATTAGCCTTTTTGAACAAGACGGCAAAACACCGCACGACAAACCAAAGACTTTGGATATTCCTGGCGACAAATTTCGCAAGGCCGGGCTAGGCAAAGATGTCACCGACAAATTCCTGTCGGGTCTACCCGGCATTCAAAAGGAAGGTTGCGACGGCATCATCACCTCGGCACGTTTCTTTTTGCACCGTGCGCACAAGCACACACGCACGGTGTGCCTAGAATTTTTTGGACAAGTACGCGAAGCCGTACCCGCGATTGTCGAGATTACTTCCTATTTTAATAATCGCGATCCTAGAGTGCTGGAAATGTTGCACGATAACCGCCCGCCCGCATTATTGGCAGGCCTGGAACATCTGGATGATCGTTATCTCAAAGCAGTAGGTTATGCCACCAAAGCCAAACGCACCGGACGCCCCAAGATGGTGTTGATCGCCGATGTGGTAGGCGACGACGAAAGCTCCGTCGAACAAGCAGCATTGAAAGTCGTGCACCTAGCCGAGCAACGCCAGGGTGAAGGCTTCATCGCAGCAACCGCTGACGAGCGCAAAAAATTCTGGCTTGATCGCGGGCGCACTGCTGCCATCGCAAAGCATACCAATGCTTTCAAGGTCAACGAAGATGTGGTAATTCCGCTACCACGCATGGGGGACTACTGCGATGGTATCGAGCGCATCAACATTGAGCTGTCGTTGCGCAACAAAATAAAATTACTGGACGCACTGGATGAATTTTTCGCCGGTGAACTGCCGCTCTATTATCAGGATGACGCGCAACTTGGCTATGGCACACTGCTAGGTAACCGTCCGCAACAGGCCCGTGAACTGCTGGCAAAAGTACGCAAAACATGGCAATGGCTTCTGGATAATCTGGACGAACTTAGTGAAAAAATGCTCGAAGCAGATATTACTGACAGCGTAACTAGCGGCATTACTGTTTTTCACGAATTGCAAAATCACAGCCATCGCGTTTCGTGGAAACTGCAAGTACGTGAACCCTTGCGCCAGATTTTCAGCGGCAGCACTTACCGGCCCGTTCTTGAGCAGTGCACCGCCATCCATCAGCGTGTACTGAAAAGCCGTGTGTTTGTGGCGTTGCACATGCATGCGGGCGACGGCAATGTGCACACCAACATCCCCGTGAACTCGGACGATTACCAGATGCTGCAACAGGCCTATGGCGCGGTAGATCGCATCATGCGTCTGGCCAGAGATCTCGGCGGTGTGATCTCCGGCGAACATGGCATCGGCATTACCAAATTCGATTATCTGGAAGCGGAAGAAATCGCACCGTTTATCGCTTACAAGCACAGGGTCGATCCGCAGGGGCACTTCAACAAAGGCAAGTTGTTGCCGGGCAGCAATCTGGAGCGCGCGTACACACCGAGCTTCAACCTGATGGAATTGGAAAGTTTGATTCTGGAAAAAAGCGAACTCGGCAATATTTCGGATTCGATCAAAGACTGTCTGCGTTGCGGCAAGTGCAAACCCGTTTGCACTACCCATGTGCCGCGTGCCAATCTGCTGTATTCGCCCCGCAACAAGATACTAGCCACCTCGTTGCTGATCGAGGCATTCCTGTACGAGGAGCAAACTCGACGCGGCATTTCGATTGCCCACTTCGACGAATTCAATGACGTGGCCGATCACTGCACGGTCTGCCACCGTTGCGTCAAGCCGTGCCCGGTAAATATTGACTTTGGTGATGTGACCGTCGCCATGCGCAATTTCTTGCGCACCCAAGGTAAGAAGAATTTTAATCCGGTATCGGCTGTCTCAATGTTCTACCTCAGCGCAACCGACCCGACCACTACCATAATCTTGCGCAAGCTCATGTTGGAGTGGGGTTACAAAGCGCAACGCTTAGGCTATCAGCTAGCTAAGCGGCTGGGATTATTCCGCGCACAGATCGCTCACCCTCCGGCGACGGTGGGCAAACCTCCGCTCAAAGCGCAGGTGATTCACTTTCTCAACAAACCGTTGCCGGGTAACCTGCCGCATAAAACCATGCGCGGATTGCTCGACATTGAAGACAATACCATCGTGCCGGTGATACGCGACCCGCGCAAAGTCAGCGAAGAATCCGAAGCGGTATTTTATTTCCCCGGCTGCGGGTCGGAACGCATGTTCTCGCAGGTCGCTCTGGCAACTCAAGCCATGCTTTACGAAACCGGTGCGATCACGGTACTACCGCCGGGCCATCTGTGCTGCGGCTATCCGCAAACATCCATCGGCAACGAGGATAAGGGCAACCGGATCACCACCGACAATCGCGTGCTGTTTCACCGTGTCGCCAACACACTTAATTACCTCGACATCAAGACCGTGA
>PLYB01000235.1 GCA_003151655.1 Gallionellaceae bacterium
CGGTTAGTTCTGTCGTGACGTTTCCTCCAGTCACCGTAACGTTGATACCCGTCGCACCTGTCGCTTGAGAAATGATGTCGCCAAGCGAGCCGCTGGCATTGTCAACGACTGTGGCGTTGGATGACAAGGTGATCTGATTACCTGTTTGTGCGCCAGATAGGTCGCTTGGCGCTTGGCACGTTAGACTTGTGTCACTTCCTACACTGTAGGTGTTGCCTGAGCCGATGACGCTTGCTATGGCACCATCCGCGAGTGAGACGTTGGCATCGTTCAACGTACTCGCTGCGGTTTGACCAGAGATTGTGGCTGAAGTGCTAAATCCTGCGGGGGATGAATCAGCGGTGACGGTACTTTGTATCATCCCGCCTATATCGGGTGTTTGAGCCGTTATGCCAGATATGCCGCCACTTGTGTTATAGCTGATGGCTAAGCTCGATCCATTTCCGCTGGAAGAGGATACTGTAGTTGCGCTGCCCGTGTTGGTAATCGTATCTGCGCCGTATGCAGATGGAATAAAAAAGTTCAGTACCGATTGCCCAGCAGATTGTATGAGCGAGGAAATCATATTGGACAAAGTTGAGTCGCTTCCGAGCGGACTTACGCCTGTGCTTGCCCCCGTTGTTTGATCGTAGTTGAAGTTGACTCCACTGCCGTTCGGGTTGATCAGCATACTTGGGTTGCCGTTCGCCCCGCCGTTCTGGATGATCAGACTTTGACCATTGCTCTGAATGTTGTCTCCGGTGGGTACGATATAGTTCGGGCCTCCTCCGGCTGCAATAGATATTGATCCAGTACTCGGGTTATATGACACTCCAAAATCTTGCTGTCCGCTTGCTCCTGGATATGAGATAAATACCTCGCCATTGAGGGTTGATGCGCCAACTGCACACCCGGTTGTTGAGCTTGTTGGCTGACTCCCATCTGCTAGTTGCCCGATAATAGTTTGCCCGTTTGGGAATGTAATTGATTGAATCTGGTTGTTTGCGCCCATGCTTGGAGATAAACCCAAAATCAGGAGACTGTCATATGACAGTCTGGCTTGCGCGAAATTGTTGGTTCCCGTAGCCAGTTCAAGCGCTGCGGCGGTGTAGTCACCAGTTTGCACGGCGTTTTGCAAGTCAGCAATCAAGTTTGGACCAAGAGCTGTGTGTCCAGGCGATGTACCTGTATTGTAGATAGCATCCAAGACACCCTGCTGGGTGCTTGGCGATAGTCCGTTATAAACATCCATCCCCAAACTGTTTTGCGCAAAAGTTATGTCATTGTTGAGGTGAGCCTGAATAAGTGATGCTGCCGCCGTCTGTACGTCTTCTATAGTCGTACTTGCCCCCAATGAAGTATCAAGCTGAGTTCCCAATGTGCTTGTTGGACTCTGCGCAATATCTGACCATTGCTGTTGGGTTAGATTAAGACCAAGAGTTGCTAAGCTGCTAATCGTCTGATCTGCAAGTGAGCCAGATGGTATGGTTGTTAAGTCTGGGAATTGTTTGGCAAGACTGGTTAAATTAGTGCCATAGCCAAAATTAATTGTATTTGTCGATTTCTCAAAATAGACAAAATCTGCACTTGTGCTTCCTGTATATAGTGGGCCGTTCTCAAAAAAGCTTGCTTGCTGGATATTATTACTAAGCACAACAGTCTGATTGCCCATGTCTGGCCTCCATTAGTGAGAAATTTTTACAACATTGGATGCGAAATAGCAAACATCATCCATCTGTGAACCATTTTTAATTCGGTAAACGACTGCATCCCCATCATCACGAGCGGTGAAAATGGGTCGATTGTGAAATAGATAAACTCTTTGGATTGTTGATTTCCCAATTCCTATATCTGTCTGAACAATTTCACCGAGCAATACTTTGGAGAATTCTTCACCTGTGTGATCTTTCTCAAAATAGTAATCATCAGAAATTAATGTCTCTGCATGTATATCTTGGTCGCCGCCCCATCTGAAATCTGTAGCGAAGGCCAATTTATTATAGGAAGTGCCTGCACTACAGCTTTTCCTGTAATCATCAGGTGATGCGGCGTCATGTGAAAAAAAATCCTGACTACATGCTGTCAAAATATCCTCTCCTGGTTTTGAAATATAAATATTTGAGCTATAGTCACCATGACTAGCAAATGGATAATCTCGCAGCAGCACAGTCTGCTCAGCCACATTTGGATCGAGCCTCAATTTGTAAAACACAATCGAATCACCGAGATCACTTGGCTTTGATTTCTCAGTGGGAATATATTTGTGTTGTTCATCGCGCAACGGCAGTGGAGGTACAAATCCAGCCTTGATGAATATCTCTGGGTAATAGTCTTCCCAATAACCTTTGTAACTGGGGTGAGCTTGAGAACGAGCTTTGTATTTTTTATCTTTTTTGTTTTTATCCCACAATTGCTGATAAACCTGAAGAATGGGTTTGCAGATCGAGTCGTCTTCGCTGTATATCAATGTCACTTTGTCGCAGAGGGATTGAGGTGTACATAAAGATGTTTTCTGGTGTGGTGAATGTTTTTTAGGATGTGTTGAGTGCGACTGATCATCATTGATTTTGCCATTCTCGCCAGTAACAGGCGTGAGCAAAGTTAGCATATTCTCTGCCCCATTGATCGCAATTCCACTCTCTAGCAGCTTGCTGATGCGATCCTGATAAGACAACTTCAGGCACTCCGCATCCTTACATAGATTGCGCACTTCTTTCAGCCACTTCTGCTGATCTTCGGTTGCCTTCCGGTTGTTGTCGCTTTGCTCAAGCGATTGCTGGTATGCTTTACTTAAAGTACCATCCAGCTTCATAAGTTCATCATCGTCACAGATGAGCTTATCAATTTTAGATGCTGTATTACTACAATTTAAACTCGCAGCTTGCGCTGATATTCCAAGGACAAGCCACCACATAATTACAATTGCTGACTTCATTTTCCCGTTAAATATTTTCATATTTCATCCACTGAAGCATTATTCTTCGGAACCATCTTATAGAACCGCCGGCATGCTGGTAGCAGCCTTGTAGCAGTTCATTCAGGGTGTTCTTGCTGGAATCGAACGGCCACATGATGTCGCCTATCTGCACGGAAAGATTGGCCTGCTGAAATTGCTGCCACAGCCCCACCAGCCGTAGCATGGACTGGGAGAGTTTGCTTGAGAGCATCTGAAATACGGTAAGCATGCCGATAGGTTGGTTAGATGTTTTTTGTCTCATTCCATATAGTACCGATACCAAAATATTCCTATGATAACAATGCTTGTTTAGGATAATATTCCGATTCCATAATTTTTTAACCTATCAGGATAGATAGGTAGTTTTATTTTCTGGGCTGTGGCAGGACTTCACACCTAAAATCGTTTTCCGTTGTCAGAAATATGTCGTCCCATTCAGGACGCTCAACGGGTGCCTTGCCTATATATTTTCAAGAATTGCCTATGCATTTTATTAAATGCATAGGCAATTCGGCATATTGAATAATACCTCCTTATGCTTTATGGTTATGCTTATTGGCTGACATAAACATGCGGCCAACAAATACTTTGGATTGTTCGGCACAGAGTATTAATTACGCCCAGATAACACCAAGCTCTCATAGAAGGAGCTGGTATCGGGTGATATTAAAAACAAATCTATGCATAAGGGGGGACCTTGCATATGAAATCCACAGAACGGTTTGCAGACCTGATGGCTTGCAACTCAGTGAATACTTGGCGTGATCTGATTTTCAAGCTCGGCGGGGACTTCGGCTACGAACAGACCCGCCTTGCAATTCTTCCTGATCCCAATGCGCCGATAGAGGCAGAGAATGCTTTTCAGCATGGCAATTATAATTCTGACTGGCTCAACAAATACACTGCAGAGAAGATGCATTATATTGACCCGACCTTTGCCCATTGCTTAAACAAAACGATCCCTTTGATCTGGGCACCCGAAATTTTCTCCGGCAAAAAGCAGAATGAAATGTATGAGGAAGCGTGCGGGTATGGAATCAGATCGGGTGTTACCTTGCCCATTCATGGCGCAAAGGGTGAATTGGGTATAATTTGCTTCGTGACCGACACTAAGCCTGGCAAGAGCTTCCAGCGGGATGCTTGCAATACACTTCCTGAGCTTTCATATTTTCGTGATTTCATCTTTGAAAGCTCGCTTCAGTTTTTAAGACCTCCGACAACGCCAGAAATTATCCCTGACGTCACACGCTGTGAACATGAATGCCTCAAGTGGTGTTATGCCGGAAAAAGTTCTAGTGCTATCGCACAGATATTGAACTGTGCCATTGCAACAGTAGATTTTCATTTCACCAATTTGCGAAAGAAGTTCGGTGTCGCATCTCGACATCAAGTGGTAGTCAAGGCATTACGCCTTGGGTTGCTCCAGCCATAGTTCTGCGATTATCAACTGTTGTTGTCGGGCATGTGCTGCCTGCGCCGTCGCCTTGCACGCCATAAATCGCTATCGGTGATGGTTCCTTCAAAATAGAGTTTCAACAGTATTGCGATGGGTTGCGGAATTTTCATGCCCATCTCAAAGCGACTCCCGCGAGTCTGCGTCACCCCGAATCTGGACCAAAATCGAAGCTGGCTTTCCCTTCGTGCCTTGCGATATTCACGTAAGACATCGGGAGCCATAATTTTTTCTTTCTTTTCTGCCATTTGCAGTTGCTCCAAGCAATCCTCCTCAAATAATCCAGTTGAAGCATTAAACAGCAAACAAGCAATATGGTTTGCTTGCCTATGATCTTGACCACCAATTCTGCTACAAAACTCATTTTAAAAAACCTATGTAGGTTGATAGTTTTACGATTTAGCTATTAAGCATAAATTCCTATGCGTTCTGGGTATCCAGTCCACTCAAAACTCATAGGGAGAAAACTCATGCCTCAACTGATTAAAGTCGCATCAAGAAAAGAGTTTGCCAGTAAAGATTTGTGGGAGATGCATCGTTTTCGCGCCAAGATCTTCAAAAACAGGATGGGATGGGAAGTGCCCGTAATCAGCGGTATGGAGATCGATGGTTACGACGCTCTGGATCCTTATTACCTGATGATCAGAGGTGCTTCGAATGGGTTGAGAGGCTGCATGCGAGTACTGCCGACTGTTGGCCCATATATGCTGAAAGATACCTTTCCGGAATTACTGCACGGTCATTCGGCCCCGGAAAATCCAAAAATATTGGAATTAAGCCGCTTCGCCGTGGATGCAGACGAGCAGCAAGGGTTCGGGTTTTCTGAACTGACTTTGAATTTAACACGCGAACTGGTCAAGTTCGGCGACAAGATGGGCATAGAACGTTATGTTGCAGTCACCACACCATCAGTTGAACGCTTAATGCGACGCGCAGGGCTTGCCATCACCCGCTTCGGGCCGCCGATACGGATAGGAGTGGAGAATGCGGTCGCAATAGATTTTGATATCGGGGAGCAAACACACGAAGCTCTGTTTGGAAAAGTCATGGAGGCTGCTTGAGAAAATATTTTACACAGCTATCAATTTCTGCAACAGATTGTGCATGTATCACAAGCCTTCTGAGAAGAAGGCTTGTGATCTTAACGAATACGCATCCAACCAAAAATATTAGTACAAAATAAAACTTTGTATACCTGTCTGCCTTGACAGGTATACAAAGTTTTATTTTGTGCTGAAAATATCAGAGCAAAATGGAACATCGCCAATCCCCGCGCTTCTCACTTTTAAGGATGATTTTATGCGCTTTCAGATCGAACGCCATTTAGGGTCTTTGCTACGCACGGCGAAGCTCTCATTTACCACCGAGGCTCTACGTGACATCATTACGCCGCCAGAATTCAATTCATACGACTACATCAGCTTTTTGGTTCACATTGATGCAGAAATCGAACATGCATTGATGGTTCAATACCTTTACGGAGCTTATTCTCTGGGCGGGCCGCAAGTTCCAGAGCAACACAGGAAGGCGGTGAGTCGATGGCAGGAAATCATTCTCGGTATCGCAAAGGAAGAAATGGCCCATCTCATTTCGGCACAAAATGTGTTGCGCTTGATCGGTGCGCCGCTTAATCTGGGCCGCGAGGACTTTCCTTGGGATACGCCGTTTTATCCATTTCCATTCAAATTGGAACCGCTCACCTTCGATTCGTTGGCGAAATACATTTACTGCGAATCACCGAAGGATTGGAGCGGGCCGGAAGCCGATGAAATCAAACGGCGGGTTCATGCTCAGGACGAAAACCCGCACCGAGTTGGTGAGCTCTTCACGCTGTTGATCGGATTGCTCGAAAACCCGAATTACCTGCCGGATGAAGCGTTTCAGGCCGAAACGTATCCCTACCAAGCATCATGGGATGAATGGGGGCGCGGTTACAAAGGTGGGGCGCGCGGCAATGCACAGCGCGGCAGCCCGGAAGGCACTCCAAATCTGTTGGTCGTACCGCTTGCCTCGCGCACTGACGCAGTCAACGCCTTGACGCTGATTTCCGAACAAGGAGAGGCCTGTGCCGATGGCAATCAGGAACTCTCTCACTTCCAGCGGTTTTTAAGCGTTTACCGTGAGATGAAAAAACTGGGTGTTTATGACGAAGAAGCGCCGCACTCGGGCGGATGGAAGGTAGCACGGCCGATTGCCGTTAATCCTTACATCCCACCTGAACCGAGGGATGAGCAGGATGAATATACATGCTCGGAGGAGCGTGATCCGATCACCAATAAAGAAGCGCAACTCTGGGCCAACTTATTCAACGTGCGTTATCGCTTAATGCTGCAATACTTATTGCACAGCTTTGAACTCGCGGACGGCCTCACCAGCGCGGGAAGTTGGACTCCGCGCGGCTTGATCATCAACTCCACCTTCGGCGAAATGTACAACATGCGCGCCATCAGCAATTTTCTGGTGGAAACCCCGCTCTCGGCAGTTGGCATTCCAGGGGGAAAAGTGGCAGGCCCGCCGTTTTTGATGCCCTATACCTTGAACTTGCCATTGGGCGAAATCAACCGCTGGCGCCAGCATAAGGATTTGCTACAGGCATCTGAAACACTTATCCGGCAATTGCTCGTCATCAGTCCGCCCCTGCGGCATGGCTATCTCAACGCGCTGAAAGAGGCGGATCAAAGTCTTTCAGCATCGATCGACCGCATTATGTGCGGCTGTGCCAATAGCGCGCGGCTTTAAGGAGCATCTCATGACTATACTCGAATTGCGTATACTTCCGCCCATCGCCATCGGTCGCCTGGGTGATTCGCCAACCCCGCTGGAAGCCTTCGATCTGGTAGCTTCCGAAGAAAAACCGCTAGATTACCGTCACATCGCACCACGCCAGACGTTTACCGTGGATAAGAACAGCGGCGCCATCACTCACGCCCACGTCCCCGACTCGATCCGCTTCAAAGAGCCGGATGGAAGCGTTCGCCCGGTAGCACCCTTCCTTGAAATTTTCGCTCGCACCGATACCCACCCTGACGAATTGGTGCCGCTGACCCTCGACCTGTTAACACGCGAAGGATTGAGTTTGGCCGACTTGTCCTGGTCGGCCGAGGTGGGCAATATCAAGCTATTCCGACGTACCGGCAAAATAGACGACAAGATAATCGCCAGCCTAGTCGCGATTCACGACCATCGAAGCCACCCCCTGTTGGGGCTGTGCGCGAATTTTCTGCCCGGCAAGTCGTTGCATCTCGGAGAGATTCAGTTTATCAAGCCCAACGCGGAGTTCCCCCAAATCCGCTTGCGCTACACGCCAGCGACAGGCAAGGTTTACGGATCCGGCTGGATCGATGCTCATGGCAACATCGAACCACGCAGTTACCTGCGTAAAACCTCTACCCCGCCAGAGCAAAAAGATCCGGTGATCGATAGACCGGAGTTGGTTTTATATGACGCAGGCAAAGGCGGCTGGCGCGGTTACGTTGAAAGCGACGGACCGGCCTTGACCAATCCAGGCCAAATATTTGCGGGCTACAACAGAGATGATGGAGCCCGCGTCAGCTGGGGTTATCTGGATGACGAATGCGATGGCGTGGTCACCGTGCAACTCAAACTGAAAAGCAGTCAAATTCTAAGCGCCCATGCACACATCAGTGCCGGCCCACCCGCCTACGCACCAGATACCTTACCGATTCGCGTAGTTTCCGACGAGCTGGAACAGATACTTTTCGGCCCGGAGATCGAAGGGGAAGTCCCCATTGAAGAAGCCGAAGCGATCGTATTCCGTGCACTGGAAACTGTGCGCTTAATGAATACATCCGTCATGAACGGCAACGCGATTGATGCGCGCAGTAACGTGGTAAGCACCATGGTACGCCAGGACACCAACGACTTTGGCCGCTATTATGGGCCGATCATGGCATCCTCGTTAGTGGACAATCTATCGGTGCTGGCCTTGCACGAGCGCATCTTCACCGCTTTACGCACAGGCCAGGCCCCATGGTTCCCGGCAGCCCTGCGCCAGCCGGACGAAATCGGCGATTTGTCAGACGAGGGCAGACGCAAAATGCCTGCGCTGATGCGCGGCGCCGATGGGCGGGCGCTCTGCCTGACTCATCGACAGATCAATATGATCATACAAGCCGCGACTAAAGCGCTGTTTCAGCCCGCCGAAGCACAGGCTTCACATGCACACGACTGAGGGGAAATTCGATGACAGATAAACTAATACCCAGCAATTTGGCTGCCCAATTGCATTATCGAGGGGCAGGGAATCCGCTTTCGGTGCTGCCGCGCACGGCAATTTCAAATTGTTTTCCAGGCCTGGAATTTGACTTTAGAAACATTTGGCGCCGCACTTTCGAAGGCATCGTGTTGCTGGAAAGTAATAATTACGTGGTCGATGCCGACCCGGATCACGCGGATCTCAAAGACCGCCGTCTGCTCTGCGTAGACGGCAAATCTACGATGGTATCAACAAGTGGCCCGCAATTTCCCGGCGGTGATCCCTTGACATTGAATACTGGTTCTAACCCGAGCGCAGTGTCATTCATGGAATGGTCGAATTCGCTGGCGACAGTTATTCACGCCAAACAGGGACAACTCGTCGAGTGTCTGTTCAGCAATACCAAACCGGCTACCGACCAAATTCTTTACAATGCTGAAACAACTGAAGTCATCAGCGTCAAGCTCAAGGTGCGGAAATTTTTTGATGGCGACACCGCTGCCTTCGCCAAAGATTTGCTGCAACCGGGCGAATTGACGCAAAGCCTGTGCGCCCCCTGGCAAAATGATTACCGCGAATGCGCTTGCTATTACTGGGCCGCCAGCCGCCCCGACTATGTCAATGTGGAACCGGGAAACGATGGTTTGAGTCATGGCGACGACTGGATGGCCAAAAAGCGTACAGGCGAATATGTCCCAGATGACCGCAAGGACAGCCGCTTAATCACCTATGATGATCTGTTCGAAAATTGGGCTAAGGAGCTGCAATTCATCATTCGCGGCTGCGACGCAAAACAGTCCTGAATCTGAGCGCGCTCACGGCGATGCCAGCCTTGAACTCACTTCCTGCGAGTAATGCACAGGAGATGTCCCGAGCGCTGGCGCAACAGGCAGCAATCGCCGCCCGCCCACGCTCATGTCAAATCCATCTGCTGGCGAACGGCCCGGAACCCCAGATGCTGGTCGTTAACGGCAGCCAGCTCTACCACTTGCCGCCCGAACTCGCCGCCCGTTTCGATGGCGCGCGCGCCCAGCGCGATGAAACCCTGATCGGTGCGCTGTTAGCGGAGAACGGTTTGGATGCGCCGCCCGCCATAGACGATCTGCCCATTCGCGATCCGCTGCCCCATGCGTTCTCGCTGGCGATAGCGCAAAAGTGCAATCTCGGTTGTGGCTATTGCTATGCACAACAAGGCGATTTCGGCGGCCCGTCCAAAAACATGTCACTGGATACTGCAATTCGTGCGGTGGACTGGCTGCTGAAAAAAACCAGTCCTGGCGGAAAAATAAATCTGGCTTTTCTCGGCGGCGAACCCTTGGCCAACCGCAAGGTACTACGCGCTGCTACCGAATATGCCGCCGCGCAAGCTACTGCCAAAAACTTCAAGCTCGGCTTTTCCATCACCACCAACGGCACGTTGTTGAATGAAGATGATGCCGATTTTTTCGAGACCTACGGCTTTGCTGTCACCGTCAGTCTGGACGGAACGCGGAAAATACATGATCTACTACGTCCTTTCAAAAATGGGGCGGGCAGTTTCGATCGAATTATTGCCAATACAGCGCCTTTGCTGAAACGACAAAAATGCATGCAAGTATCGGCGCGTGTCACCGTTACCCCAAGCAACCTGGACTTGCCTGCCACGCTAGACACGTTCATCGGTATGGGTTTTCACAGCGTCGGTTTTTCTCCGCTGCTAAATGCCCCAGACAGCCAAGGCGAAATGGATGCCGCTCACTTGGTTGAATTGCTGGAAGCCATGATCGCCTGCGGGCTGGCTTTCGAGCAGCATACTTTGCGCGGTGTGCGCTACCCTTTCGCTAACCTGCTTGGCGCATTGCGCGAACTGCATCGCGGCACACACCGACCCTATCCTTGCGGTGCGGGTGCGGGCTACCTGGGCGTTTCTGCAGACGGCGCGCTATCAGCCTGTCACCGATTTGTGGATGCTGAAGAGGGCAAGCTGGGCGATTTGGTGTTGGGAATAGACGCATCACGCCAGAATCGCTGGCTGGCAGAACGCCATGTTCATACTCAGGAGCCTTGCAGGCACTGCTGGGCTCGCTATCTGTGCGGCGGAGGCTGCCATCACGAAGTACTGGCTCGTGGCCGCACGGCCTGCGATTACATCCGCAGCTGGCTGCATTATGCGCTGCAAGCGTATGGACGCCTTTCGCGTCTGCATCCCGCATTTTTTTCGGATAATGAACCCGCGTCATGGGAATGGGCACCTCGACCGTCTGCTGGTTTGCCCGAGAATTCATGACACAGCCGCAACACTACGATGCCGTTATCGTCGGTGCCGGCCCTGCTGGTTGCTGCGCCGCTTTGCGCATGGTCGATCTGGGTTACCGGGTCGCACTGGTTGAGCGCTCACCCTTTCCCCGCCCGCGTTTCGGCGAATCCCTCTCCCCCGGAATCTGGAATATTCTGGACTATATCGGCGTGGCGCCTGCGGTGGCCAAAGCCGGTTTTTTACGCGACCTGCCAGCCCGCGTTTGCTGGGAAACGGCGGAACCGCAACTTATTCTACCCGGCCAGCGCGGCTCCGGCCTGATGGTAGATCGTGCTCGCTTCGACACCCTGCTGCTGGATGCGGCGCGTGCGCGCGGCGTCAGTCTGTTCCAGCCAGCTAGCGTAATTCGCCTCGATTGTGGGGACGGCCACTGGCGTTTGGACATCCGTCATGGAGCCAACGAGTGTTTGCTGCAAACCCGTCTGGTGTTCGAAGCCACCGGTCGCGCTGCTAGAAGCACACGGCAATGTTACCCGGTTGGAGCAGAAACCCTGGCACTAAGCACCTTGGCTGTCGGCACAGACTTACCGATCGAAACCTGCATCGAAGCGCAAGCGGACGGCTGGATATGGGGCGCCCCTCATCCAAGCGGCGGCTTTCGCATTCAGGCATTTATGGGACCAGCCACCTTACGCGAACCTGACGTGCGTGACTTATCCACACGACTACGCGCCCTGCTCGTCCGCAGTCAGCTATTTAAGGCCTTGGCCGAAGCCAGATTCGACGAACCTGTCCGCGCCTGCCGAGCCACCGCCTACATAAACCGCGACGCGTGGCAGCCAGGGCGCATCCAGCTCGGCGAGGCAGCTTTTGCCATCGATCCCTTGTCTTCATCCGGAGTGGAAAAAGCCATGCGTTTTACCTTGCAGGCTGTCATCGCTGCCAACACCCTGCTTAAAGATGCCGGTGCCGCAACCATGGCTCGAGATTTTTATCAGGACAGGCTGCTGCAAGCCGCTGCCACCCATGCAGTCTGGACCAGAAACTACTACGCCAAAGCATCCATCGACCAAGACCGGCCTTTCTGGCAGGCCCGCACCCTTCCACTATCCAACTCTAGCGATGCTTCAGAATACGGACTCATCGCGCGCTTTCACACAGCTTACGCGGCCCGCGAACGTTACGAGGCAAAAAAGCTCACGTTCGATGTCAACGCCGAACCGGTCACTGACGCGGATATCGCCGCCATATGGCGTATATGCCATGACAAAAAGTATCAACAGAAAAATCAGTAAACTAATGATTGTCTGCCAATCTCCAAGATCAACCCGCAAAAATGAAAGCATGTATGGAACCGTGTAACCGAACATATCACCTGACTTGTTAGAAGCTTTAGTCACGGTTACCTGAAGTCCTCCGCTTATCTCCTTTACGGAACGAAGGGTTGCGATGCTACTAAGAACTGCCACGAGCAACAGAATGCCGCTGAGGACAGGGCTTCTCGGCAAACATGTCAGATGCGTCGGATCGTAGTCCTTTATAATCAGGATGAGTAGCAAGGGTGAGTAGGCGCTCAAAAATAGAACCAGCGAGGCCCAAGGACGCAATCTGAGCGATGGATCATTCGAACTCATTGCAGTTTCCAATCGGGGTTTAATTTTCTTAGGTAGACTCTCATTGCCTAACCTGTAAAGTGTAGTCGCCAAGCCATGTCATTCCCTTAAACAATAAGTTCCACGCGAAAATTTTAGGGTCATGTCTGATAAAGCCACTAACCATTCCGCTAAGCCCCAAAGTGCGTGACAAGCGGCTGGTTATTCCGGAGATGGTGTCATTTTATTTCCGAGAATGGGCAGACGTGGCTGGTTCAGTTCGTACTGAATAGCAGAATCGAAAATAGATGTAGTCATGGCGCTTCCATAATTCGATGATGTGAGCAAGTGGTGATAGTGAATTTATCAACCCCCTTATCTGGCCTCCGCGCTACCCCGACCCGAAATCAAGCCCACCGAATTAACGTTATTCAGAATGGAGAACCTCAACTCCGTAGTGAATATTTTCACACAAAACAAAACTTCATGTACCTAGCTACTCTGACAGTTATATTTTGGCGACGAATGTGGTAGGTAAGAATCCTAAACCTGTCTGAATAAACAACATTGGGTAAGATTCTGAGGTCACTTGCTAATCCGCAAGCTTGATCTGGACTCATAACTCACGAAAAAAATCATGAAGATGAACAACATCATCCGCACAAGTGAACGTCAACTTGGCCTAACGCTCACCGCTGGCTCCAACACTGCCAAGTCGAAGGTTGGCGACAGCCCGGCCTTTTCCATGCCGTCTTTCCAGAGCATCAGGATCTTTTGCGCGTGTTCCCGGAATGCTGGATTTGACTCGGCGTATTCGGACATTTTCAATGCAGCTCGATTAACGCCGCTTTCGATGTCGCAAAGCACCGCCTTGGCGTCGACGCCGCACATTCTGGCCAGTCTGACTATGTCTTGCGGCTTCGGCCAGCGTTTTGTTCCGCCGAACATCAGCGCGGGAATATCCATCGTCTCTCCATTGTTCTGCAAAGGGGCGTAGGCCGCCATCGTTACCATGTCGTAGCACGGAGACAGCCTAGGAGAGCGTCCGTTATCGCTCAACACCCCAAAATTCTTGAGATGCGCATCCCCATTGCGCAAGACTATGGCCAGAGTGTATTGTCGGAAAAACAGTTCGAGCGACTGCCTGCGCTGATCCCCACCACAACAGACATCAATCGTCTTAACTATACGCTCGACAGATCCTGAGAACTTGAGTCCGGAAGGCAGCCCCATGAGCGAACACATGTCCTCGAATGCGAATCGAGAACCATCTTCTTTGACATCGAACCTTTCCGACAGCAATACCTGCCCGTCGTCGGACAACTCGATATGCGGAGTGGCAATCCCCGACAGCTGCGCTGCCATCATGGAAAAATACTCGTTGGCGGACAGCCATGGATGAGATGCGGAGGGAAGCTTTACAATCCAGCGATCCAGCGGCACCTGACGCCTGGCTGACATCGTCTCGGCCAGCACTTTAAGGTATCCGCCGGAAACCCCGGATCGAGTGGCGTGCTCACTGATGAGTTTGGCGACAAACTCGGGCGATCCACCGTGCTTGAGTACGTCAGCCAGCGATTCCATTGCCTCTGGAGACGGCGTAGCACCTTCCGGCACAACGGACAGGTTGCCGACGAGGTGCTGACCCACAACCGACAATACGGACATGTCACCACCGGCATTCGTCCGTTTGAGCGTCTCGCGCTCAATCTCCGCACGCAGATCCCCTTCCGGCAGACTCACCTGAAATACAGGGTGCAAGTAGGGGGCAAGATACGGCTCCGCGCGCACCGGCATGGTAAGCGAGACCG
>PLYB01000024.1 GCA_003151655.1 Gallionellaceae bacterium
CGACAGACTTCGCCGACCATGCGCAGCACGCTGTCGCCGGTTTGATGACCATGTGTGTCGTTGATCGTCTTGAATTTGTCCAGATCGAACATTAGTACCGACAGTAATTTGTCATAGCGTTTTGCCCGCGCCAGCTCTTTCTCCGCCAGTTCGAGAAAATGGCGGCGGTTGGAAAGGCCGGTGAGCGAATCGGTCTGAGCCTGATGCTCCAGTGCCTGTTGCAGTGCGCGGCGTTCGGTAATGTCGGTGCCGATGCCGATCAGGTAGGGGTGACCGTCAATGCTGGTGCGGTGTCCGGTGAAGTAGTAAGGTATCTTCTGTCCGGATTTGATGACGAGTTCCGCTTCGGCCCGTGAGTCGCCCTTTTCGAACACTTCCTGCATCTTTTGTGAGATCAGGCTACGGTCTTCCCCTTCAAATAAATCCGATGCAGCCATGCCATCGAGTTCGTTTTTTGAATAGCCGGTCACTTCCAAAAATTGGGGATTCACCCTGATAAAGTGCCCTTGTTCATCCAGCATGTAGAAAATTCCGGGCAGGCTATTGATGATGTCGTCAGAGAACTGTTTCTGCTGGCGTAGCGTTTCTTCCGCCAGCTTGCGCTGGGTGACGTTCTCCTGGATGGAGACGTAGTGGGTGATCTTGCCTTCCACATCAAATACCGGCGAGATCGCAGCGTAATCCCAATACAGTTCGCCGTTTTTCTTGCGGTTGCGCAACTCGCCGCGCCACTCCTGTCCGGCGGTAACGGTTGCCCACAGATTCTTATACAACACGGCGGGATTTTCGCCCGACTTGAGCACCCTGGGCGTTTTACCGGCCAACTCAGCCAAAGAAAATCCGGTCAACTGGGTGAACTTTGGATTGACATACTCGAATTCGCCGTTCACCTTGGTGATGATGATAGAAAGCGGGCTGTGTTCGACCGCACCGGAAAACTTGCGCAAATCGGTTTCGCTCAGCTTGCGTATCTTGATCTCACGATCCAGGCTGCGCTTGGCCTCCATTAGAACTTGCGTGCGCTTGGCCAGGTTTTCATAGAGATGGCTCATCGCATGGAGTAGCGCCTCGCTGGTATTACTCATGAAACTGTCGGCTTGCCGCGTTGCTTCTTCTTCCGCGAAGCCGGACTGGATGGCCAGTATCTTTTTTGCCATGCGCATATCGGTGCCGACGATGTGGGTCATCAGCCATTTCGACAGAAAAGTGAGCGTCCTTCCGGTCACTTCGGCAGGATGTTGATTGGCGGCACCCCGTGCTTCGGTTATCTGCCGGATAAACTCGACATGGGCATGTTTATGGGTGTCCCCATGCTCCTTGTCGCAGTGGTAACGCCCCATCAGCTCTTCTTCGAATCTGAAGTGGTAATCCACATAATCGGCCAGTTCGTCGAATACCCCGAACAGGGATTTTACAAAAAATTCAGTTTCCGTTTCGACGACCAGCATTCTGCCCAGCGTGTTAATGAGCTGCACCAGCTTCCGGTGTTGCCGGTCGATTTCGGAAATGCCGGTTTCAAACTGGCGATCCCAGACGAAAACGTCGGTTAATTCCACCTTGGCATTCGCAAGCTCCTCAATACGGGAACTCTGGAATATATCCCGGCGCTCTTGATAACTTTTAGTGCTCACGGTTAAACTCCTTCAAGTGGCGTGACGGCTATCCTAGAATCCTCAGTTGAACCATGCCAATCCTTCGATACGCCCAAAAGACGGGCTACTTCCCTCGATACGGCTTACGCCTACTCGGGACGAACGGTCTCTCACCAAACTGGTGATCCCATTCTTAGTCCGTTCGTCCCGAGTAGGCGCAGCCGTATCGAGGGAGGGAAGCAAAGCGTATCGAAGCCTGTCCCGAGTTCAATCGAGGGGCATGAGCGGTGCGGCAACTGAGCTTTCTAAGTTTATTGGAGTAACGTAGCTTGTCGCATCGCCTCGACCAATTTGCTGGTTTCACCCTTCTCGATATAGCAAGCCGCCCCTTTTGCAAGCGCAATCGGCCCGTATTCATCTTGCGGATGGCTGCTCAGCATGATGATGGGCAGATTGGGCTTTACTGCCATGATTTTTTCCAGCGCTTGCAACCCGCTCCTTTTCGGCAGAGAGATATCCAGCAGCATGATGTCCCATACGCCTTCGACAGCCATTTGGGTGGCAGCCATCCCGTCCGCCGCCTCCCCTTCGACCGAGAAATCGTCGGTCTGACTATCCAAAAGCTGCCGCAAAGCATCTCGGATCATGGCATGATCGTCGACCACCAACACCCGCTTTTTATTTTTGGGTTTGGCCGCTGCCAGCGGAAGATGGAGGCGGGCAGTTGTTCCCTTTTCATCCTCGCTCCCGATCTGCATTGAGCCACCCAGATAGCGCGCCCGTTCGATCATCCCGAAAATACCGTGACGGTTGACACTTATCTCGCCGGGCAATCCTTTGCCATTGTCATGTATGGTCATATCCAGAAAACCGTCGCTGGCTTTTAACTCGATACGTACCTTGCTGGCTCCGGCGTGTTTGGCAATATTGGTGAGGCATTCCTGGGTGATGCGGTATGCCGCTATGGCATAAGCAGCTTCCATGACAATTTTTTCTTCAGGAAAAACCAGTTCAACCGCAATTCCAGAGTGTTTTTTATACTCGTTAACCAGCCACTCAATTCCGGCGACAAAACCATAATTATCCAGAACCGTCGGATAGAGCTGATTAATAACTCCACGTGTGATCCGGGACGCACTTGAAATGAGGTCTTTGATCGCCGACAAATCCTGCAAATGGTCAGCATCGGAAAGTTTCCCTTTGAGCCGCCCGAGTTCCATGCTGATGCCGACCAGTGTGCTGCCCAACTCATCGTGCAATTCACGCGCCAAGTTGCCCCTTTCTATTTCCGCTATGTTCTGGATATGTGCGGTGAGCGCGGATAAATCGGCAGTTCTACTGGAAACCTCTTGCGTCAATTGAATATTTAAACCGATCAACTCTTGCTCCGCCCGCTTACGTTCGGTGATGTCGCGGCTGGCGGCAAAAATTAAATACGGCTCCTCTAACTCTATAGCGGAGGTGCTGACTTCGACGTTGAGCAGCGTCCCGTCCTTGCAGCGGTGTACAGTTTCGAATCTGGCGCGCTTGACGTGATGGTGCTGAAAGCGTTCTCGCAACTCCTCAGCCGACCACTGCGCATCCCAATCAGCCACATTAAGGCCGTCCATTTCTTCTTTGGTGTAACCCAACATATGGCAGAAAGCGTCATTGGCCTCCACGAGATTGCCCAACCTGTCCATCACATGGATGCCATCCATGGAGTTTTGCATCAAGGTCTGATTGCGGCGCAGCAGTATCCCGGTTTTACTAAGTTCAGCGTTCCGTTCCAGCATCGTTTGCGCCAGCACCCGGTTGCTGTGTTCGAGTTTTTTGTACAGCAGCCGCA
>PLYB01000166.1 GCA_003151655.1 Gallionellaceae bacterium
TCCATCCGGGCTGTGCGTTGTGGTCATCGACACCGCAGGGGCTAACCTGCCGCTGGATGAGTTGCGCGCCGCTGCCGCCATGCACCCCAACGCGGATGTGCGCTTCCTTGTTATCGGACGCGGCGGACGCAGGCATTACCGGGTTGTCGCAGACGGCCATGTTGAATTGGACGCTGAAGCAATGCATCGTCAGGAATTTCTGGAAGCGGTGGCAATTGCTGCCGGGCGGGCTAAGCCGCATGCTCTGGAAAGGCCGTCCAGCGATGCCAAAACGCTACTCGCGCCGCCATCACGCGAGCAAGCAAGGCAACAAGGCCAACTGATTCTGATCGCCGAAGACAACGAGATCAACCANNACATGCCGAAAATGGACGGCTATGAACTCACCTCCACGATCCGCGCTGCCGAAAAAGCCGGGGCTGATGGAATACCCGTGACTCGTATCCCGATCATCGCCATTACCGCCAACGCGCTCAAAGGTGAGGCCGACCATTGTCGAGCTATCGGCATGAACGATTATCTGAGCAAACCGGTAAAGCTGGTCAGTTTGAAAGCAATGATGGATAAATGGTTGCCTGTGGTGAGCTCTGCACCCACGCCGAGCGAAACAACACCCAGCGTAGATAGTCAGTCCCTTCCCCCTGCAAGGGGGAAGGCTNNACCCCCTCCCTAGCCCTCCCCCTAAAAGGGGGAGGGAATATGGTGGTTGACGTAAATGTACTCAAGGCATTGATCGGCGACGAGGAAACAATGATCCGCGAGTTTCTGCATGATTTCCGCCTCAGCGCGGCAAAAATTGGGGAGGAGCTGCGCACTGCCTGCGCAGCGGATCAGCCAACGGTTGCCGGAGCACATGCCCACAAGCTCAAATCGTCGTCGCGTTCAGTGGGTGCGCTGGCACTGGGCGAACTGTGCTTTGAAATGGAGAAAGCGGGCAAGAGTGGTGATAAGGCAGCTTTGGCGGTGCTGTTGCCGCAGTTTGAGATGGAACTGGCAAAAGTAGTAGCGTATCTTGACGGGTATTGAGATGCACATTTGGAATACTATAAACCTAGAAACCGCAGTTGAACGATAACAATCCTTCGATACGCCCAAAAAGCGGGCTACTCAGGACGAACGGTCTCTCACCAAACAGGAGTCCACACCGTTCGTGCTGAGTGCCTTGCGTAGCAAGGCGTATCGAAGCATGAGCGGTGTGGCAACTGCGTTTTCTAGGATAAATGAGTGTACATAATCTGGATAAAGCTATGATGAGCGACCCTGACGCACTAAATGCCAACATGATGATTCCCGCTGCACTCGCGGCTATCCCCGGCCTGGAGGTTGAGCTTGGTCTTAATGTGTTGAGCGGAGATATGACTGCCTATAAGCGTCTGCTGCGGCTCTATGCAGCCGATCATGCCAACGACATCGGCCTGCTGCGCGAACGGATGTCTCAGGGTGATCGTGACGAAGCCAGAAGGCTGGCGCATACTTTGAAAGGAGGCTCTGGCAATCTGGGAGCGCCCGGCGTGCAACGCTTAGCCGCCGAACTGGAGATGGCGATCCGGGATGGTCGCGATACGGCAACAATCGAGCAAATGGCAAGCGCTGCCGAAACCGGGTTGCAGCAGCTGATTGCGGGAATCCGCACGGCTCTGCCAGAAGAAGTGTCTGCACCTTACTCGGGTGAATTGGATTGGGAGGCGGTGCGGCAGATACTGGCCGAGCTGGAATCAATGCTGGCAGCGTCCAGCATACAAGCCTATCAGTTCATCGGGGGCCATGCCCCTCAACTCAAGGCCGTACTCGGCCCTCTGGGCGCAAAACTGGAACAGCAGATCGAGCTCTTCCTCTACCCCGATGCTATGGAATCCATAAGACTTGCACGGGAACAACACCCGGAACTGGCGATGCAGGCCCATACTGCACCACATGCGGAAGACATGACATGATTATCAACAAAAATACCGTATTCCTTGTCGTTGACGATTTTGAGCCCATGCGCAAAGTCACTTCTGGCCAACTCCGTTTGATGGGAGCCAACACCATCATAACAGCTAACGATGGCGCAGAGGCTCTGCGCATTCTGCAAAGCAAGCGGGTGGATATCGTGCTTTCCGATTGGAATATGCCGGTCATGACGGGACTCGAATTGCTCATAGCGGTTCGCACCGATGAACGGCTGGCGCACCTACCCTTTATTATGATTACCGCCGAAGCCGCGCGGGAACGCGTCAAAGAAGCTATCGCCAGCGGTGTCAGCGAGCTATTGGTCAAGCCCTACACCACGGATCATCTTGCATCGCGCATTGAAAAAGCGATGACGCAGCGTCCCCGATCAATTACCACCCGATCTGCCACGCTTGCGGCAACGCACGGGACGGCTGCGTTGCCAACGCTTCCTGCACCACCGACACACCCCGTCAAGCAGGTACCCCCTTCGATTCTCATCGTTGACGATTCGCCGGACAATTTGCTAATACTCTCGCATCTGTTCATGAACGAATATTCGGTGCGTATTGCCCATACCGGCGAGAAAGCACTGGGGATCTGTCAGTCGAACGAACCGCCGGATTTGGTGTTGCTCGATATCATGATGTCCGGCGGTATGGATGGCTTTGAAGTGGCCCGGCGCATGCGTGAGCATCCCACATCGGAAACCATTCCCGTGATTTTTGTCACCGCCATGAGCGGCGAAGAAGTGCGCCACAAGGGTTTTGAGTTGGGGGCAGTGGACTTTGTCACTAAACCCATCGATCCCGATGGGCTTAAGCAGCGCGTACACAACTTTCTGCGCTATGTCGAATTGCATAAGCATTTGCAGGCCGACTACGACCACATGCTGGAGACGGCACGCCTGCATGAAGATGCTGAACACATCACGCGTCATGATATAAAAAACCCGCTGGCGGGCTTGATCGGACTGGTGCAAGAGCTGGAGGGGGAGATGAAAAATAGCAAGCACGCCGGGCAGTTACGCATGATCGAAGAGACCGCGTTGCAGGTGCTCGGCATGATCAATCTGACAGAGGAACTTTTAAAGATCGAAACAGGACGCTTCCAGCTCAATGCCCAGCCGGTCAAAATCGGTGATATTCTGCGCCGCATCACCGAGATTTCGCGCACGACTTTTACCGAGAAGCATCTCGTTATTTCCGTTGACACGGATGTGCCGCTCGGCGAAGAGGTGCCGCAGGTGTTGGGCGATGCCACGTTCTGCAATTCCATATTTCAAAATCTGATCAAAAATGCCTGTGAAGCAGCTCCCCAAAAAAGCCGGGTAAGCATCACTCTGATGGACGAAACCCCGCTACGCATCATGATCCAAAACAAGGGAGCGGTTCCTGCGGAGATTCGCGAGCACTTCTTCGACAAGTTCGTCACCCACGGCAAGCAAGGTGGCACCGGTCTTGGAACCTATTCGGCCAAACTGCTCACAGAGGCGCAACACGGGTCGATTTCGTCAGAGATTTCCGATGAGAATAATCAGACCACCATCATCGTGACACTTCCCCGCTATTTGGAGTCGGCTGTTTCAAAGGCGCTCCGCTTGCTGTAGGTCGGGTTTGTGCGTATGCGTTGGGGCNNCGACATGTCGGGTTAAAACCCGACCTACACAATCCTGGATAATTGTGTCGCTTGGCGACAGCCCCGGAGAGGGAGAGACAAATGAGTATGGATAAGCAGCTTGAAACACCTCAAGCCAGAATTCTGGTGGTGGACGATGACCCGTTTAATTTGAAGATTTTAGGTAACCTGCTCCACACTTATTACGATGTACTGGTCGCACCTTCCGGGGAGCGCGCATTAGAGATTGCCACAAGTGCGAAGCCTGATCTGATCCTGCTCGACGTGTTGATGCCGGGGATGGATGGCAGTGATGTGCTCGCCCGCCTGCGCGAGAATCCCGTCACCCGAGATATTCCGGTCATTTTTACTACCGGGCTGGATTCCGCCGAAGACGAAGAGAAGAGCCTCAAACTCGGCGCAGTGGATTTCATCACCAAGCCCTACCGTGCGCCCATCGTCCTTGAGCGCGTGCGCATACAGCTTGAACGCAAGCACGCCCGTGGAATATTTCACCCACAAACAGATTAGAGGCTATGGTAAGGTTACTCATGATGAACAAACTCACTCCCGAAATTCTGGTACTCGACGACGATCCATTTACGCTCAAACTGCTCGCCCGCATTTTGGCCAATTTGGGTTACAACTCGGTTACGCTCTGCGAGAGCGGTCATGCGGCGCTAAAACATATTGATAATCCGGCTGATCGTCCCGACATGATTCTGCTTGATCTGAACATGCCGAAAATGGATGGCATCGAATTCGTGTATCAATTGGCCGAGCGCCACTACACGGGTAGCATCATCCTGTTCAGCGGTGAAGATGAACACTTGCTGCAAGCTACCGAGAAGCTGATACTCATGCATGGAATCAAGATACCAGGCAGCTTGCGCAAGCCCGTTAGCCCCGAAAAACTGGGGGCACTACTCGACAAATGGTTAGCACTCCCGCAAGCCGGTACGCAGCAAACGGTAAAGCTTCACGGCGCAGACGAGTTACGTGCCGCCATTAACAACGGCGAGTTGCTCAATTATTATCAGCCCAAGGTGGAGCCTGCCAGCGGCAGGGTGATGGGCGTGGAAACGCTGGTGCGCTGGAATCATCCACGCGATGGCATGGTGCTGCCCAGCGAATTTATCGGTCTGGCAGAAACGCATGGCCTGATCGATGAGCTGACCCGGGTAGTGCTGACGGGCGCGCTGGCGCAGGCAAAAGCCTGGCAGGAAGCGGGGCTGGTATTGCAACTGGCCGTCAACGTTTCGATAGACAATCTGGCTTCACCGGATTTTGCGGATTTTATAGCAGGACTAGCGGCGAAGGCTGGCGTAGCGCCCCGAGATATAGTGCTGGAAGTGTCGGAAAGTCATATCCCGATGAACGATATGAGTGCGCCGCTGGAAACCTTAACCCGCTTGCGCTTGAAGCGATTTCGCCTTTCCATCGACGAATTCGGAACCGGACATTCATCACTGGTACAGTTGCGCGGCATCCCTTTTGATGAACTAAAAATCGATCAAAGTTTCGTGCATGGCGCATGGTCGAACAAAACGGTACAAGCGAAGTATGATGCCAGTATGGCAATCGCAAAACAGTTGGATATGGAAGTGGTGGCCGTGGGTGTGGAAGATAAAAACGACTGGAATAACCTGCGCCGCACGGGATGCAATTTTGCTCAAGGCTACTTCATTGCCAAGCCTATGCCCGCAGCCGATCTGCCCGGCTGGATTAAAACCTGGCATGAGAGAATGAAGGAATAAATCCGTTGCCTACAGAGAAACATCGTAAGATCATTTTTAAGAGATAATCAGCCATGAACGCAAACAACTCTACCACTGCAAAAATCTTGGTCGTCACTGACCTTGTTGACGACGCAATACTTATAAGAGATATGCTGAGCAGGGAGTTTGATCAGGTCTTCACCTCCACAGATCCCAGGCAGGCTGTAGCCGAATTTGACCGGCATCAGCCCGACATCCTTATTTTGGCTTTTAATAAACTGGAAAAGTCAGAACAATATTATCTGGGGTTATTCCGCTTGAGCAAAACGGTAGCGCAACATCTGCACCGTACTGTGATCCTGTGCAACAAAGATGAAGTAGCTCGTGTTGCCGAACTATGCATGAAGGACTTTTTCGACGACTATATTTTATTTTGGCCGATGACCTATGACGCGCCGAGACTTCTCATGTCGGTACACAATGCAATACGAGATTTGGGATCGGTCAGAATTCATGCGCCATCAACCGAGGAGTTTGCAGTTCAGATACATCAACTTAATCGGGACAAGACTCAACCAGCCCCCCTTGCCAAAATTGAATCTGCGCAACCACTAACGCAGGAGGCGCAACAATTAAACAATGAACCGATGCCGTTCATAAAATCGGCGGGCACATCTGGCAACAAGGATGAACGCAAACCCACCACTGTGTTGGTGGTGGACGATGACTCATTTCAGCGTAATTTGATCAACACCCTGTTGAAATCGGAAAACTACCAAGTTCTTTTCGCCCCCAGCGGGGAAGATGCGCTAAATATTCTGCGAAAGACACAACCGGATGTCATTCTTATGGATGTCATGATGCCCGAGATGGATGGCATAGAAACCACCCGGCGTTTGAAGGCTATGCCACAGTTTGCCAAAATACCCGTGATCATGGTGACAGGTAACAGCGAAGGAAATGTCGTTGTAGACAGCCTGAAAGCCGGTGCGTCTAACTTTGTAGTCAAACCCTTTAACAGCGCCACGCTGATCGACAAGATAAACCACGCGCTGGGGATAGCGACAGCCGCGAAAAAATAGTTGGTGGGCCCCCCCTCCCTCAATCCCTCCCCCGGAGGGGAGAGCGAAGCGAGGGGGGCGAAGCCGAGGTTAAATCCCCTCTCCCTTCGGGGGAGGGCTAGGGAGGGGGTGCATTTTGTAGTCCAACTCAGCTCTTTAAAAGCTCATCCAGCCAGATTTTCCAAAGCCGATATTTTTCCCGCAAGCGCGACGCATCAGTTGCCGCGACTATCGGCAGCAGCTCTCTGTCCGCATTGAAAATACCTGCCCCAAGCAGCCCGGCACCTTGCAGGCTCGCTTCTTTCTGCTGCAAGCGATATATCGTCATAGGCGCGCATTGGGCTATGCCTTGTTGCAGGCAAGCCAGTTCAGACAATCCGCCGGAAAGATAAACTCGCCCGATTGCCGAGACACAATGAAAGTCTTCCAGAATTCGGACTAGCCGAAATACGATACCCTCAAGTAGCAGAGTGGCAATTTGGCGCGGAGTCAGATGCTCGATGTGCTGCGAAAAATGAAGGCCGAAGTCGTTGCGAAAATAAGGTGCCCCAAGACCGCTGGGTTCGGTGAGACAAAAAATGTCGCTCTCCGCCAAGTCCTCAACGCGACATTCACCGACCGGATAATGTGAGAGTGCCACAGCGATGGAGTTCAGCGTACCTTCGACGGCAATATGTGCATAGCCCGCATTATCCTGATACAGCAGCGTGCGCAAATATCCGTTCAAGCTGTTGTCAGCTTGCGCCATGTCACGCAAGACAAATCCGCCTGTGCCCAGATTAACCAAGGCTGCATTGCTGTCCGCACCGACACTGGCGACAAATGCAGCCGACTGATCGCCCATACTGGCTTGTAAAGTCAGTCCGTTATCCAGTCGAATGGTTAATCCGCTAGACGGGATAATTTGTGGCAGGATGCCCGGCGGAATACCGAATATTTTACAAAGCTCCGGTGACCATTGCTGCTGCCGAATATCCATGAGCAACGTGCGCGAGGCCATCGACGCATCCGTGACAAATTGTTTTCCACCAGTCCAGCGCCAGATCAAAAAGGTATCCAGCGTGCCCACTAGATATTTGCCGCTCTGCAGATGTTCGCGCCAGTGCGGAAATTCCTGCAATAGTACACGCAGCTTGGGCGCGAAATAATAAGGGGCCAGCCGCAATCCACTCAGCTCGCGAATCGGCGGCTCGCTGTCGCGCAAAGCCTCACAGCTCGCCGCTCCGCGCGTGTCCTGCCAGGAGATAAGCGGCGTGAGCGGCTGCCCGCTCGCCGTTTCCCAAAGCAGGAAAGACGAACGCTGGCTGCATAAGCCCAGTGGCGGCAGACATTTTGTTTGAGCCAGACATTGCGCGAGTACCTGCTCGGCAGTTTTCACATACGCCAGCGCATCGCTTTCATAACAGCCGTCTCTGGACATGACCTCAGGTGCAGGCATCGACACGACATTAGTCAACTCACCAGCGGATTGCAACAGCGCGGCTTTGACCGAGGTAGAACCAAGGTCAAGTGCAATAGCGGCAATCACTGTATTCATTTCGTGTCACTTTCATAACGATTACTGCTGCAAATGTACCCCATTTTTCCCGACTGGATGCTACGCCACTATAAAATAGTCGAGGTACAATGTACCCGCATTAAATACAAAGTTCGGCATGGGAGAAAAAATGATAGCGCGTTCTTGTGCTTACTTGATTGGGGTATTGCTAAGCATTTGTTTGACTGCATGTGCGAGCCAAGCACCTGTGGGCAACCCGAGACCGGTATGGATAGATAATCCCGGCAATGGGGTATCCGCCTCGGCGGGGATGCATGTCCTTGGCCGCGCCGCGCAGGAAGAATTGGCCATCTCGCGTGCCCGAGTGGAGTTTGCAAAACGCTACGGGGTGGCTATTGATGCCGAGCTGATAACCAACACCAAAGTAAACAATGGCGAGTCGCATACTACCAGCTCCAGTACCGCAACCGAAGCAACCCGGCAATCCGATATCAAA
Organism: Gallionellaceae bacterium; assembly: GCA_003151655.1. GTDB lineage: Bacteria > Pseudomonadota > Gammaproteobacteria > Burkholderiales > Gallionellaceae > PALSA-1006. The sequence goes on from PLYB01000166.1 coordinate 8,323, forward strand.
GCCATGGTAAAAGCCAAGTGGCGCGATGATGATGCTGATGTATTATGGGTGTGGCTGGTTCCCGCAAATTAAGAAGGAGGCACGAATGAGACTGCATCGTAAGTTCGCCATGGTTAAATTCTTTTCAGTGCTCGGCTTGTTAGCTCTGCCGATAAATTCAGCTTTTTCTCAAGACGATTTTGAAGCTTATCGCCGCCAGCAAATTCAGGGCGCGCAGCAGGTCAATAGTGAGTTCCATGAATACAAGGAAAAACAAGACCGCGAGTTTGCCGGTTTCTTAAAAGATCAGTGGAGCGAGTTTAAAACCGTGCCCGGCGCGGTTCGCCTCAAAGAACCGGAACCGAAGCAAGCCCCTGTGGCTCCCTCCGCCCCGAAAACGCCCGTGGTGGTCGTAGCGCCGGTTACTCCGCCGCCCCCTCCGCCACAGCCCAAGCCGGTAACGCTGGCCGCCGATCAGTTGGAGTTAGTGTTTTTCGGTAATACGGTGAAATTTTCTTTCGACCCGCAGTGGAAGTCCTACCGGCTGACAGGCGGAGCCAAGCCCGAAACCATGAGCGACTTTTGGACGCAAATGAGCGGCAGCAAATATGAGCAAACCATTCAGGACATCAACGCCGCGCGCCAGCAATTAAAACTGGATGATTGGGGCTATGTCACGCTTTGGCGCGATGTCGTGCGGGCATTGCAACCGGAACGCAAAACTGAACAGAATCTGTTGCTTTGGTACTTTCTGGTTAAGTCCGGTTACGATGTGCGTTTGGGCTATTACGATGCCAATGTGTTTCTGTTTGTGGCCATCAAGCAGCCGGTGTATGCCACCAAATACACCACGGTAAACCGTCAGACTTACTATGCCGCGCTGGCTGAAGATCACGGCCTTGGCATCCGCGCCTTCTTCTCCTACAAGTCCGACTATCCGGCAAAACTAAAGGCGCTGGATATTCAATCCGCCGCCACCGGCTTCACCAAGAGCGTTGCGGCGCAACGCACGCTGGCATTCGATTACAAAGGACAGACGCTCAAATTTGATGTGTCTTATGACCGCCGCCTGATTGAATACTTTGAGTCTTTCCCGCAGATCGATTTCGAGCTTTATTTCGATACTGATGCCAGTTCGCTATTACATCAAGGCTTGCTCCCGCAACTCAAAAAATACACATCAACGATGGACGAAGAAGAGGCGGTGAATTTCCTGCTGTCTTTTGTGCAACATGCATTTGCCTACAAGACCGACATTGATCAGTTCGGTTACCAGAAATGTTTCTTCGTGGAAGAGTCACTATTTTTCCCTTACAACGACTGCAAAGATCGTTCGGTGATTTTTGCATGGCTGGTGAAGGAATTGCTGGGAATCAAGGTGGTTGGTTTACTTTATCCGGGACACATGACGACAGCAGTGGAACTCAAACAAGTGAAAGAAGGATTTTCCACAGTCATGTATCAAGGCAAGCGCTTCGTCATCGCCGACCCGACTTATATCGGTGCTCCGGTCGGCATGCCGATGCCAGTCTACGCAAAACTCAGTCCGAATCGGGTGGTGGAAATACAATAGGGCGGCATGCTTAAATTCGGATAATCCATTAGACCGAAAATCCGTCATACCGGCGAAGGCCCATAA
>PLYB01000335.1 GCA_003151655.1 Gallionellaceae bacterium
CTGATCAGAATATGGTCAATGCGCAACCCCATGTTGCGGCGAAAAGCCATCATGCGGTAATCCCACCATGAGTAGGATTTTTCCGCCTGTTCAAACAGGCGGAACGAGTCGCGCAAACCGAGTTGCAGTAAACCTTGAAAGGCGGCGCGTTCCGGTGCGCTCACCAGCACATTTCCGGCCCAGCCCTCCGGGTCATACAAATCGCGATCTTCCGGCGCAATGTTGTAATCCCCCAGCAATGCCAGCTTGGGATAGCGTTTTAACTCTTTTGCCAGCCAATCATGCAGAGCGGACAGCCATTTTAATTTGTACTGGTATTTATCCGAATCCAGACTTTGTCCGTTGGGGATATAGATGCACACCACACGAATACCATTGATCGTGGCGGCGATGACGCGCTTCTGTTCATCCGCAAAATCCGGAATGCCAAATTGCACATCACTGATCGGCGAGCGACTCAAAATCGCTACACCGTTATAAGTTTTCTGGCCGCTGAATGCGCTGTAATAACCGGCGGCTTGCAATGCCGCTTGCGGAAAGTCCGCATCCTGTTGCTTGGTCTCTTGCAGGCAGATCACATCTACCGGGTTTACAATCAACCAGTCCAACAGGTGCGGCAAACGCACCTTGAGCGAGTTCACATTCCAGGTCGCCAGTTTCATTCGCTCTTGGCCTTTTCTTTAGCAGGGATAGATTTCACCGGGGCATGGAAGCCATACGGTACACTTTTCGGATAACCGGCAGCATCCAATGCTTTATTCCATTGATTTTCCAAAAATCCGGTTATCCAATCTGCGCCAATGTGCATAACCGGAATTTGATTACCTCCAGAGGCTTTCTTGAAGGCGGTTATTTCATCTGCGGTGACTAGATTTATCTCAGTAAACGGAATGCCACGATTGATTAAAAAATCGTGTGCCTGATTACATCCTTTTCCACAGCCATCCCCGATGTACAACGTTACCGGAAATTTTGAGCTTGCTCGACGAGTTTCATAGGGAAGAGAATCATCGGCACTGGGTACTGCCTTGGGATTTATTTTTTCGATGTCGGCGGCATCCTTTGCCGGGGCATCGCCGTATTGCACTTTGCCACTTTCGTTAATTGACCGATAGTACTCTTCCGCTTGAACATTGGCAGCCAACAATAATATTGTGATCGACAAAAATAGTTTATGCATGCTTTCTTTGAAAAGGCGTTAGCTCACCAAGCCATTATGACGCAACAGTGCGTCAATCTCGGGCTCACGTCCGCGAAATGCAATAAACGAATCCATCGCATTGCGGCTGCCACCTACCGCCAAGATCTGTTGGCGAAAATGATTGCCGGTGGCGGCATCCAAAATGCCGTGTTCCTCGAATAAGCTATAGGCATCCGCCGACAACACTTCCGCCCACTTGTAACTGTAATATCCCGCCGCATATCCGCCCGAAAAAATATGCGAAAAGCTGTTTTGGAAACGGTTGAACGCGGGCGGAATCAGCACTGCCACTTCGGCGCGAACCTCATTCAGCAACTGCTGCACAGTTTGCTTGCCGTTGGCATCGTAATCGCTGTGCAAACGCAAGTCGAACAGGGAAAATTCGATCTGGCGCAACATCTGCAAACCGCTCTGGAAATTTTTCGCGGCGATCATCTTGTCATACAGCGCTCGCGGCAACTTTTCGTTCGAGTCCGCATGGCGTGTCATATTTTGCAATACATCCCATTCCCAGCAGAAATTCTCCATAAACTGGCTGGGCAACTCGACCGCATCCCATTCCACTCCATTGATGCCGGAAACACCCAGTTCTTCCACCTCAGTCAACAAATGGTGCAGGCCGTGCCCGAATTCGTGGAACAGCGTATTGACTTCATCGTGCGTAAACAGTGCGGGTTTGCCGCCGAGCGGCGAAGCAAAATTGCAGTTGAGATACGCCACCGGAATTTGAATGCCATTGGCCGTGCTCCGCCGCGTGATGGCATCATCCATCCACGCACCGCCGCGTTTACTGGCGCGGGCATACAGATCTAAATAGAACTGCCCGACCAATAAATCCGTACTGTCGCGAATATCAAAGAAGCGCACCGTCTCATGCCACTGAGGCGCGGACGATGGCGTGATCTTGAGACCGAACAGTGCAGTGACCAATCCAAACAGCCCAGACAGCACGGCATCTTCCGGGAAGTACTGCTTCACCTCCTGCTCTGAAAATGCGTAACGCTGCTGGCGCAATTTTTCGCTTACATAACCTACGTCCCATGCTTGCAAATCAGAGATACCCAACTGTGCAGCTGCGAAGTCGCGCAGTTCTGCCAGATCTTTCTCTGCAAACGGTTTTGCGCGTTGCGCCAGCTCGCGCAAAAATTCGACTACTTGTGCCGGTGTATCTGCCATCTTGCTCGCCAACGAATATTCGGCAAAACTGGCAAAGCCCAGCATCTGCGCTTCTTCGGCGCGCAGCTTTAATATCTGTGTCATCAGCGGGGTATTGTCCAACTCGATCTTGCCGCCTTCCGACAACTGCTCACTGGCGCGCGTGGTGTATGCGCGATACATGCGCTCGCGCAAGGCGCGGTTGTCGGCATACTGTATCACCGGGCCGTAGGACGGCGCTTTCAGCGTAAACAACCAGCCTGTTTTCCCGGCTTCCCGCGCCGCTTCGGCTGCAACCTGGCGCTCATCCGCCGGAATACCCGAGATGTCTTTTTCATCCTCGATCACGCAAGTATAGGCGTTGGTCGCATCCAGAATATTGTCGGAAAACTTCGAGCACAACTCGGAAAGCCCTTCCTGAATTTCCATAAAACGCGCTTTCTTTTCTTCCGGCAATTCCGCGCCGCCCAGACGAAAATCGCGCAATTCATTCTCGATAACTTTTTTCTGCGCCGTATTCAATAACGCAAAACCACTGCTGTTGCGAATGGCTTTGTATTTTTGAAACAGCGCCAAGTTCTGCGCCAGCTCAGCGTAATACTGCGTAATTTTCGGCAGATTGGCGTTGTATACCTCGCGTAGCTCCGGGCCGTTCATCACCATGTTGAGGTGGCCGACCTGCCCCCAAGCACGCGACAAATGTTCGTTGGCATCCTCGAAAGGCTGCACGAAATTGTCCCAAGCTGGCGGCGTGGTATCTGCCAATAACTTGGAAGTCAGCGCGCGATTACGATTCAATAGTTCATCGACTGCGGGTGTAACGTGTTCGGGGGTGATCTCTGCAAAACGTGGTAGACCGGTAAAATCGAGTAATGGGTTCATTTGAGACAAGACCACAAAGTGATGAGATACGATTGTAGGTCGGGCTTTAGCCCGACATGTCGGGTTGAAACCCGACCTACGCTGAATGAATTATTTGGATTCATTTATAACGACCTAGATTGAGAATGCAACGTGACCTTCGACAATAGTGTGGCGCACCCGGCCTTGCATGGTGTGACCGTTGAACGGCGTATTCTTGCCCTGGCTTTTCAGCGCGGCGGGCTCTACCTTCCAAGTGGTAGTCGGATCAAATACACAGACATCGGCATGCGCGCCAATAGACAGATGCCCCATCTTAACGCCCAGCAATTGCGCCGGATTGATCGTGATGCGCGCCAGTGCATCCAGCATAGGCACGTCATCTTGCTCTGCCCACTTCAGCACCAGCGGCAGCAGCAGTTCCATACCTGTTGCGCCAGACTCGGCTTCTGCGAACGGCAATTGTTTGGCATCTTCATCTACGGGCGAGTGGTTGGAGCAGATCGCATCAATCGTTCCATCGAGCAGGCCTGCGCGCAACGCCGCTTTATCGCGCTGGCTACGCAGCGGCGGCGTCAGGTGGCAATTCGCATCAAAAAAACCGATGTCCATTTCCGACAGATGCACATGGTTCACCGACACATCGCAGGTAACAGCCAATCCTTGACGCTTGGCGGCGCGCACCATCTCCACTCCCTCGGCACTGGAAATGCGGCAGACGTGCAGCTTCACGCCCGTCTCCCGCGCCAGCTGTAGCATGGTAGCCAGTGCAATGGTTTCCGCTACTACCGGAATCGCGGGCAGCCCCAGGCGGGTGGACACTTCGCCATCGTGCGCCACGCCGTCTTTGGCAAGAAACGCATCCTGTGGACGCAACCACACACGGTAGCCGAAAGTCGCCGCATATTGCATGGCGCGCAGCAACACGCGGGTATCGGTGAGCAACGCATCGGCTTGACTGAAGGCTTTGCAACCGGCTTCGGTCAGTTCAATCATCTCGGTCAGCTCCGCACCTTTTAATCCGTAGGTCAGCGCGCCGACCGGAAACACGCGCGCTTGATTGAGCAAACGCGCACGGTGCTTGAGCATCTCCACCAGCCCCGGTTCATCCAGCGGTGGATCGGTATCCGGCGGACACGATAACGAAGTCACGCCACCTGCCATTGCGGCATCCATTTCCGATTCCAACGTGGCTTTGTATTCGTAGCCCGGCTCGCGCAAGCGCGCGGCAACATCTACCAGACCCGGCATCACAATCAAGCCGTTGGCATCAATCACCTGTTGCGCCACAAAACCTTGCGGCGCATTGCCGATCGCCGCAATGCGTTTGTCGACGATATATACGTCCTGCCTCGCGTCGATCTTGTTCAATGGGTCAATCAGGCGACCATTCTTGATATGGATATTCATTTCGTCCCCGCCAAGATACTCATTACCGCCATGCGCACTGCGATGCCAAAGGTGACTTGCGGCAGGATAACCGACTGGGAGCCATCGGCCACACTGGAGTCGATCTCTACACCGCGATTCATCGGCCCGGGATGCATTACTATGGCATCACTCTTCGCCTGCGCCAGTCGTTCCTGGGTCAGGCCGTAGTATTTGAAATACTCCTGCGCCGAGGGCAACAGCGCACCTTGCATGCGCTCGTTTTGCAAGCGCAGCATCATCACCACATCGACATCTTTCAAGCCTTGCTTCATGTCGTGAAAGACCCGCACGCCGAGCTTTTCAACCTGCGTGGGCAACAGCGTCTTCGGTGCCACCACGCGCACTTCCGGCACCCCTAAAGTGGTCAGTGCATGTATCTGCGAACGCGCCACGCGCGAATGCAGCACATCACCGACGATGGCGACGCGCAAGTTATGAAATTCTTTTTTGTAGTGGCGGATGGTGAACATATCGAGCAATGCCTGCGTGGGGTGCGCGTGGCGACCATCGCCGGCGTTGATGACGTGTATCTCCGGCGCGACATGTTGGGCGATAAGGTGCGCGGCACCGCTGGACGAATGGCGCACGATAAACATATCGGCATGCATCGCGCACAGATTATCCACCGTATCCAGCAGCGTCTCGCCTTTGCTGGTCGAAGACGATCCGATGTTGAGATTGACTACGTCGGCAGACAAACGCTTGGCGGCAATCTCGAAAGTGGTGCGGGTACGCGTGCTATTTTCGAAGAAGATATTGAATACCGACTTGCCATGCAGCAGCGGTACTTTTTTGATCTCGCGCCCTTCGGCGACATTTACAAATTCGGTGGCCTTATCCAAAATATTGCGCAGAATGCGCACGGGCAGACCTTCGGTGGAGAGCAGATGTTGAAGCTCCCCGTTTTTATTGAGTTGCGGGTTATTCATGCGTAAATTCCTGCACTGGGTTCGTCAAAATACGCTTGCAGTATCTGCTGCGCAGCATACTGGTCGATAAGAGATTTTTGTTTCCTGCCATGTATCCCTTCCTCATCCAGCAGCGAGCTCGCGGCGGCAGAAGTATAACGCTCATCCACCAATAAGGTGGGCAAATCGAAACGCCCTTTGAGGCGGTTGGCGAAGCGTCGGCACTGTGCGGTCATTTCATGCGGCGTACCGTCGTCGTTGCACGGCAGACCAACCACCAGCGCCGCCGGTTCCCATTCTTTAAGCAGCGCGGCGATGGCTGCAAAACGTACGTCATTCTTTTCGTCGTTGATCGTGGTGAGCGGTCGGGCGGTCGCCGATATAGTGTTACCGACTGCAATACCGATGCGCTTGGTGCCAAAATCAAATGCGAGAAGTGTGCCGGAAGGGATGGAGACAGTCATGCTGAAATTTATCAACAAAAGTGAATGGGAAGAGAGAAGGGTGAATGGGGAAGGGTAAAACCCTAGTGCCCTCTATTCGGAGATGCGATTGTACCCTTCACTCTTCCCTCTTCTCCCTTAACGAGTTCTCTACGCATGCCCGGCTTCCTCTGACAGCGTGGCGTAATCAATCCCCAGCAGCGCCATCGCCGCAGCCAAACGCTCTTCCGCAGGCAGATCGAACATGATGCGCTCATCGGCAGGCACACTGAGCCAGGCATTCTGCGCCAACTCTTGTTCCAGTTGTCCTTCCGACCATCCGGCATACCCCAGCGACACCAACAGATGACGCGGCCCTTGCCCTTCGCCTACCGCCTGCAAAATATCTTTCGAAGTGGTAAGTCCGACTTTATCGTTGATATGCAAAGTTGATTGCCATTCGCCGCCCGCCTCATGCAACACGAAGCCACGGTCTGTCTGCACCGGTCCGCCGAAATGCACCAGCATATCTTCGAGTTCGTTCTGGTTAAGCGGCATGTTGATCTGCGCAAACAATTCGCTCAAAGTCAGGCTGATCGGACGATTCACCACAATACCCATCGCCCCCTGCTCGTTGTGTTCGCACACGTAAGTGAGCGACTTTGCAAAGAAGGGATCGGTCATCGCCGGCATGGCGATCAGAAAATGGTGGCTGAGGTCTAATTGGGACATGCCGCTATTGTAATCGGAAGGGGCATCTCTACACAATTTAGCTTTACCGGCCAACTCAAGAGTTTCTATTCCATATTCCCGAATCATTAATGTCCGGACATTTAGT
>PLYB01000012.1 GCA_003151655.1 Gallionellaceae bacterium
CCACACGTTTACAGGTTTTCGATGCGGCAATGAAGTTTATGCAGGTGCTGCACTTATTTTCGCCATTTGGCTTATATTGATATTTCACGCTAGTCTTGGATACCTTTTTGGCCGCCTTTGGCGACTCTGCGGCAGCATCCGCACCTGCTGCCGCAGAACTGAAAAAGGTGATCGGCATCGCCAAGCCGCAAGTAACTGCCAGCGCTCCGCGAAGTACCGCTCTGCGCGACAGAATTTTTTCTTCCATCTGGCTCTCTTCTTTCGAAGATGATTGCTCGATTTCCACCGACGATCCGACTCGATTATTGGTGAGCTTGACCAACCGTGCTTTCATTTTGCCCTGTAACTGTTTCCAGTTGTCTTCAACGATTTTATAGTTCATATCAAACCTCTCTATTAGAAATACGATTGATGAAATTGCAATCCAGCGGCTAAGTAACTACCAACAGAGGCACAGTAATTGCGGTGCAAACGCTATCAGCGCGCAATGCTCGGTGCTGTGCGCTAACGTACAAATTAAAGGCTGCATTAATGTGAAACTCGCGTAGCGATTCGNNCGGGAGAGGATTGAGGTGAGGGAAACGGGCATGATGAGTTTCATTATCAGGGGTGGCTGCTCGTCATGCCCGTTAGGATCACCATTCATAAAGTCCTGAGGTTGTTTTACCGAGGTTCCCTTACTGGTGGTTTTCAAAAGAATAAGGATCGAAAAATAATGGATAGTAATTCTGGGAAAACAATATCACTCTGGATGGTAACGGCGGAAGTGCCGGAACAATATTCGCTCGCCGAGAATACGAATTGTGATGTGTGTATTGTTGGTGCAGGAATAGCCGGCATGACCACCGCATATCTGCTTGCACGCGAAGGCAAGTCAGTGATTGTGCTGGATGATGGGCGCATTGGTGGAGGCATGACGGAACGTACAACGGCTCATATCTTCAATGCGATTGACGACCGCTATTTCGAAATCGAGCGTTTGCACGGTGAAAAGGGTGCGATGCTCGCAGCCCAAAGTCACACGGCGGCGATTGACCGCATTGAGGCCATCATTGCCGAAGAAGGAATTGAATGTGACTTCGAACGCCTCGACGGCTACCTCTTTGTACCAAAGGGGGACTCAAAAGAGTCGCTCGAACGTGAGCTGAAAGCAGCGCATCGTGCGGGACTCACCGATGTTGAGCAAATCGAGCGTGCGCCAATTAATTCGTTCGACACAGGAATGTGTTTGCGTTTTCCACGACAGGCGCAGTTCCATCCCTTGACATATCTAAGCGGACTCAGTCGCGCTATTGAACGGGATGGTGGGCGCATTTTTAGCGGAACTCACGCAAGTCACATAGAAGGCGGTACACATGCGCGGGTCGAAACAAGCAATGGTCACACTGTGACTGCTAATGCAATCGTGATTGCCACCAACTCACCCATCAATAACCTCATCACCATACACACCAAGCAGGCTTCCTATACCACCTATGTTATTGGCGCACTTCTACCACGCGACTCGGTTACCAGAGCGCTCTACTGGGATACGCTTGATCCCTACCACTACCTTCGAGTTCAACGCGTTTCCAAAGATGGCGATCATTACGACGTTCTGATAATCGGCGGTGAAGATCACAAATCGGGACAGGCAGACGATGGCGAACAGCGACACGCAAATTTGGAAGCGTGGGCACGCGAACGATTTCCGATGATTGAGAATATAGAGTTCCGCTGGTCTGGTCAGGTTATGGAGCCGGTTGATGGCATTGCCTTTATCGGTCGTAATCCGGGCGACCCGCAAAATGTCTATATCGCAACGGGTGACTCAGGAATGGGCATGACGCATGGCACCATTGCCGGGATTCTGATCACGGATTTGATTATGGGGCGCGAATGCGCTTGGACGGCACTCTACGACCCCGCGCGCAAAACGCTCGGTGCCGTTCTCAAATATGTCGAAGAGAATCTCAATGTCGCCGCGCAATATGAGGATTATTTGACTGGTGGCGACGTTGGCTCAGTCGCAGAGATTGCACAAGGTGAAGGTGCAATCATTCGACGCGGGATGTCGAAGCTCGCCGTTTACCTTGATGAACAAGGAACACCGCATGAATGCTCAGCCGTATGCCCCCATCTTGGAGGCATCGTGAGTTGGAATAGTCTGGAAAAAACCTGGAATTGTCCATGTCACGGATCAATCTTTGATCGCTATGGGCGTGTCATAAACGGGCCGGCAAACAGTGACCTTGAAGATGCAAGCACGAAAGCAATGGGCTGAATACATGACCTACCAAAGCGTTAATCCGTACAACGGCGAAACTCTGAAGACATTCGATAGACTCACCGACCCGCAGCTTGAGTCGGCGCTTGCTTCCGCCGCGACTTGCTTCGAGAGTTGGCGGCACAACACTTTCGCCGAACGCGCGGTTGTGGTTGCGAAAGCGGCTGCCATCATGCGCGTGCACATTGATGAGTTCGCCCGCCTGGTAACGCTTGAGATGGGCAAACTCATCAATGAGGCTCGCGATGAAGTTAGGCTCAGCGCGGACATCCTCGACTACTACGCCAAAAATGCCGAGGAGTTTCTCGCACCACAACAGCTCAAGCCGAGTACCGGCGAAGCAGTGGTCGAAAGCAGTCCGTTAGGCGTAATCTTTGGAGTCCAGCCTTGGAACTTTCCCTACTATCAACTCGCGCGCTTTGCCGCACCTAACCTGATGGCGGGCAATGTCG
>PLYB01000183.1 GCA_003151655.1 Gallionellaceae bacterium
TCAAATTCTGGCTGACCATCAGCAAAGAAGAACAGTTACGCCGCTTCGAGGAGCGCAAAAAGACCGGTTTTAAACGTTTCAAAATCACCGATGAAGACTGGCGCAACCGCGAAAAATGGGAGGACTACGAACAGGCGATTTGCGACATGGTGGATCGCACCAGTACCCGTCTTGCACCGTGGACACTGGTTGAAGCCAACGACAAATACTTTGCGCGCATTAAAGTACTGAAGACACTGTGCCAACGTATCGAGTCGGCCATGAAGGCGGTCGAATCAAAGTAACAGCACCAACGTGCCGCTCACAATCAACGCTCCGCCCAGCAGTCCTTTTGATTGTGAGTGGCAATTGTTTAATAACCAAACAAAGCGCTACCACTACAACCCGCATCGGGGCACTGTGTGCCATCTACGGCCAATCACCACTGGCCGTAGATGGCAGGTAATTTGATAACGTGTAGTTCGGCTTCAGCCATTTGCCGACGTTCGCCATCCGCCCGTTTGCTAATGCATAATTAGTAACCATCCATTTTTCTCTTTATCTCTATGAATAATGCGCCAGTGATTATTGAAGAAAGCTTCCTAAAGCCAATGCACCGACACTTCATTAATTTGACGTGTCTAGTCAGTGGTGATTACGCAAAAACGAAAAATAACGGGATGCCTGCTTTTTATAACATTAGCGCTTTCATAGTTGAAGTCGACAACAGATGGTTTGCCATTACTGCTGGGCACATTTTTGAAAAGCTAAAGGAAGCGCAAAATGAAGGCGTAAAAATTTCTAACTGGAAAATAGATGATTCTATTGTTTCGCACAATTCAGCGCATCCCTATCCGATCCCTCTCGACATTGATAGAGATGTTCTCTACCTAAGCGACGATGTGCCGGGAATGGATTATGCTTGCTTTGAAATTGGTAACCTAGCTCGTCAAGCACTGTCTGAACAAGGCATACAGGCGATTTCTTCAGGCATATGGTCTGCCGATGACATGCCCAAATATTCTAAGTGGATTCTGATTGGCACCCCAGAAAGCGGCGTGGTTTTTGATTTTAACAAACCAACTCGCAAGCTTCACGTAACCATTATGCTCAAACCGGTTCCTGTTAATGAAATTCCGGCTGACCTTATTAAAGAGTACGGAAGGTGCTACGCGAGCTTAGATCGTTCATCTATCGGTAGCACCGATAACCAATTTGACATTGAAGGAATGAGTGGCGGGCCAATTTTTGGTTTAAAGCCAACAACACAGCCTAATTCTAGTCACTATGAATACCGAATAATTGGCATCCAGAGCGGTTGGTATAAATCGTCAGATCATATTGCGTTCTGTGCTGCGCAACCTTTTATTGAAACACTCGAACAATGTATCAAAAAAGTGCCCAATTCTTTGGGATAATTTCAAGGGCCGCTTCGGGTCGGCAACAGGCATAGGTTAGAAACGCTTTGTCAGGTCGGTTTCGTGCCAGTAGCGGACTCTGACAAAATGCAGTAGTGTGTAGAATTCCATGAGCCTTAATTAATTGAAAGAATTCAAAATGAAAATGAAACTTGTGTCACTAATGACCTTCTTGTTTTTAATATTTTCAATTACTGCAAAAGCAGGTTTTGATGAAGGTAAATCTGCTTTTGAAAAAGGTGACTATGAAACAGCTAAACAGGAATTAAAGCCGTTAGCTGATAAAGGCAATCCAGCGGCACAAAATATAATCGGGCGAATGTTTGATGAAGGTAAGGGTGAAGATGTTGACTATAAGAAAGCTATGGAATGGTATCGCAAAGCAGCCGAACAAGGCTACCCGAACTCACAATCTAATATTGGTTTAATGTACTTTAATGGTCTAGGTGTAGAAAAAGACTATACAAAAGCATTTGAGTGGTTCAAAAAAGCTGCTGAACAAGGTTTTGCATTTGCACAATCTATTATTGGCTCTATGTATTTAAATGGTGAGGGTGTAGAACAGGACAATGCAAAAGCAATTGAGTGGTGTAGCAAAGCGGCTGAGCAAGGTTTAGCGGTAGCCCAATATGACTTGGGATGGATTTATCACGATAAGCTTACTAACTATAAGCTTGCTGTTGAGTGGTATCGCAAAGCAGCAATGCAAGGATTTGCAAATGCACAAACTAATCTAGGGGCTGCCTACGATTCTGGTCAAGGAGTTGAACAAGATTATGTTCAAGCTGTTGAATGGTACAAAAAGGCCGCAGCACAAGGTAATGAAATAGCTAAAAATAATTTGGCTATCACAGGTCCCAAAGCACAGGCTCAGCAACAGAAAAAAAGTGATGAAGCAAATGGCTATAAATTAATTTCCTTAACTGATTTCAAGCTGGATGCAAAATCTATGAAAAAAGGAACAAAGGTATTAATGCAAGGATATTTGGCATTTGAAGGGGAAATGATTTCACTTTCAGACATGATGCCACAGGCACGAGTTCCTAATGCGCTTAAGGTTTATCTTTTAGCTGAAAACGCACCCCGTGAAGCACGAAGACAACTATTAGATTTCCAGCAACATTCTTGTGGCTATTATGTAATTTGTGAGCCAATGGTTTTAGGTCATGTCGCAAAATGTACTCAAACTTTTGCGGGTACCAAAATTAGGGATACATATTGCTTAGAGGTTGACGAAATTCGCAGGGGATCACATTAACCATAATGACCAAATCAGACTAACATGCCATCAATCGACGAACTTGATTTATTCCTACTAGGTCGCCAAGAAATTTATGCAGCCAATTGGTTACGTATCAGTGGCACACCTCCTAACAAATTATTTCATTATACAAATGCTGCGGGTTTATTAGGCATAATGAATCACAAGGTTATGTGGGGAACCGATATCAGGTATCTGAATGACCACACAGAACTAAAACATGGAATTGAATTAATTGAAGGCCAACTCGATGAAGCTATAAAGCAGCAATCTCAGATGGAAGTGGTGGAATTGCTCACTTCATTACGAAATAGTTTCCACCTGTATGGCTGGAAAACTCCACAAGGTGATGTTGATTTTCATTCTTGCTTCGTAAGCTGTTTTTGCAAAGAGGGTGACCTATTGAGCCAATGGAGGGGGTATGGCAGCTCCGGGGGTGGATATGCTGTTGGCATAAGGCCATGCCAACATATAAACGTAATGGATACTAGTCCAACTATTAAATTAAAAAAGGTTATTTACGCTGAGTCAGAGCAGCTTCAACTTGTACGCGACTCGATAAACTGTGTTGTCGAATGTGCAAATTTTGCATTGCCTAACATTTCAAATTGGAAGGGCGCATGCGAAAAAATAAGTACATTATTTCGGGATGAGATTAGCGATTATTTATGGTGTTTCAAGAATCCAGCTTTTAGTGAAGAGCAAGAATGGCGATTTATGTATTTAACGAACCCATTTGATCCCAACTCTCTAAAAACTCTCTTTCGCCCGAATCTCAGCGGAATTATTCCCTATGTTGAACTAGATATTTTCAAACAACAAAAAAACGAACCATATTTTGATATTTGTGAAATTATTTGTGGACCTAGACTCGATCCTGAAGGCAGTGTTAAAGCTGTCAAACAATTGTTGAATTCGAGTAAATACGCGGGCATCGCAGTTAATAAATCAGGAGTGCCACTTCGATGGTAGTTCGGCAATGTCTCGTTTGCAGTCCTACAATCGTTGTAATTGAGATGCAGAAAGCGGCTCTTTATCACAACAGCAAAGCAGTATTGGGGACAAACACGGTTACCATCCGCGTGAGGAAAATAGGGATTCTGTTGCCTTAGCGGTTCAAAGCTCATCGTCACCAGCCTCCTGTTGGCTGCGTACGGCAAGGACAAAAACGGTATCGATTTCGGCAATGTAACGGTACAAAGCCACATAGCCATGTGAGCGACGTCCGATCACTAGTTCACGTTTGTCGTTATTCGCGGGGCGGCCAATCATGGGATTGTGCTCAAGCACATTAATCGCCTCGATAATCTCCCGAATGCGCA
>PLYB01000058.1 GCA_003151655.1 Gallionellaceae bacterium
AAGGTCACGTATTGCAACCCGGCATCTACCGGAGCGATCAGCATACGCACCGCCAGCGCAAGCCCCATCAGCACAAGCGCAATCAGATAGTTGACAGCCCCACTGCGTTCACGGTGAATGATGGCGGGCAGACGTTCGACTACCCACTCAACCAGGTTGTGGGCAAAGGTATTTACCGGTTTTCTTATGCTCAATTTAATCTCATGGTTCAAAGGATGTTCCAAGCGCAAGATTATCTGTCAGAAAACAGTTTCCGCTGATTGGGGCTGGCAGTCTACAGAGAATGTCTACCTCGCGGTATAGGACAAACACCGATGGGGATACCTCTTGGCAAAGAGCGAACGCCGCGTTTGCACGAGGGTGCGATTCAAACTGATGTGGATAAGTCGTCCACTACCCCCTCCCCAGCCCTCCCCCGGGGGGAGAGGGAGTTGTTCGCTTATGAATTAGAAATGAAAATGAATTTTCCACCTCTCAATTGGAATGGGTTAAGTCCCTCTCCCAACGGGGGAGGGGTTGGGGAGGGGGGCCTCACAGAGTTAGTTTCATCTCACATAAAATTTCGCGTGTGCAACGCCGCCAGCCGTTGCGCGGTTTTTCCCTCGAAGCCGAGCCGCAGCAGTCGGGCAAGTCGGCCTTCTGCCATGTCTGTCATGAGTGTTTGCACGCGGGCATATCCGGTGGCAATTGCAGCGGGAGTAAATTCGCCAGCGGCCAGCAGGATTAAAGCATCGAATACCTCCTCGTTGAGTCCTGCTGTAGCGGATAAGGTATCGTTGCGCGTTTCCACTGCTTGGGCGAGGCGGGAGCGAAATTCGGGTTCATGCTCCAGTCGCCGCAATAGATGTGCCATGCCGAATGCCACATGGCGGGCTTCGTCGCGTGCCGCCAGCCGACAGATCTGACGCGTTACCGGGTCGGGGCCATGTTCGTGCAAGAAGTTGAGCAGGCTGACAAAAGTGCCTTCGCCCAGCACCGAAAGCAGAAATCCTGCGACTGAAAAATCCGGTTCATCCAGCAGGGTTTTGAGAGAGGCTTGTCCACCGGCAGTGGACAGCGCCGGTTCGCGCCCATGCAGGCGCAAGCGGCGGGTGAACACGTCAATGTGGCGCGCTTCGTCGGCTACTTGTATTGCCAGCACCGCCTGCACTTCGCGAAAGTGCGGATGCATCTGACCGAGAAAGCGCGCGGGGACGACCAACGCGGCATTTTCATTTTCGATCATGTAGGTCATCACTTGTGCCACGGCATCTTCCACTTCGTCGGCAAGCTCGAAAGGCGCGTTCCAGTCTATGGCTAGCTCCGGGTTCCATTGCGCGGCTACAGCCTGCGCATAAAGGTCGGCGGCGCTGTCTGTCCACACTTCGTGTTTCTGATTCAGGCGAAAAGCGAATTCCGGTGCGCCCGCTTCCACTGTGGCTCCCCTCGCGGCCAAGCCGTAGCAAGGCAAGGCGTGTTCATGCACAGCGCCGGTTTGCAGCAGATCGGCATGGCCGGTTTGAGTCGCGCCGCGCCAGCGTCCCGCATGAATGTCGCTGCGGATAATATGTGCTTTGCCATCGGTGAATGTGAGCGGATGCCCTTGCGCACGACACCATGCAGCAAGTTGCGCCTCCCATCCGGGCGCACTTCCACTGACGAGTATCTCACCGCCGACCGACACGCCGCACAAACCATGCTTGATCAGCAGATGAGCACCGGCATCCAGCCCCAGATTTTCAATATCTATAATCGATGGCAAGGATATTTCCTTTTGCGTCGTAAAATTGCTCGTCATTCACTGCCCGATCCAGCAAGGCGTAGCCGCTGGTGCGCCCGGCACGCCAAGCTTTAAGGCCTTCCAGTTCCAACAGTGGACGCACTTCCGGATTGTCCCACGCCATGCCGAGCAGCAACTCGACAAAATGCGTCACCAGTTGTTCCGGTGCATTGGGACTGGTGGTGAAATTACAATGGTCGTAGGCTCCGGTGCGCGCTATGATGCGCGTTGCACTTGCAGGCAAGATACCTTCACGCGAGAAGGCAAGGTGATTACCGTCTATCATCCAAGTCGCATCAATTTCCCCGGCCATCAGTGCCAGCGCCGCATCGCGTTCGCCGCCGATATGGTCGCCGTGTTTACCGCTTAGGAGATCGAAGCGCTTGGCGGTGAAATCGCGACCGGCGACCATACCCTGCGCACGCAAATGGTCCAGCGGGATTAAGTTGGCCTGGGGAGAATCAATTGCACCGAAGCCGACAATCTTCCCGTTCAGACCGGATAACTCGCTGATCGCGGAATTGTTGCGCACCACCAGCACAGAGGTGAGGTCGCAATCGGTGTCGCGCATAGCCACTGCACGCACACTTTGGCCTCTGGCACGCGCCATGCGTTCTGCTCTCACCCATGCCAATGGCGAATTCCATGCGATGTCTATAGCGCCGTCGATCTGTGCTTCGACTTGGCGTTCGTAGTTGGAATAAAGAATAAAGTCGAACTCAAAATCATGACGACGAAAGTATTCCTTGAAGCCTTCCCAGATGGTCACTACTTTTGGTGCATATGCGACTGCACCCATTACCAGTGGACGTTTCATATTCACGCGCTCCTTAACCGAACACCGGCAGGCCGCAAACGGCCTTGCCGATAAAATCAAACAACACGTCCGAGGTCGGTGCCATCACCGAGGCCGCCCGTGCATCGCGGAAATAGCGTTCTACGCCCACGTCTTTGCGGAACGCTGCACCACCGCACACTCGCATGGCGATGTCGGTGACTTCCAGCGCCGCTTCGGCTGCCGCCGCTTTAACTTCCATCACGCGCAACATGGCATCCGCACGATTTGTTGTTAGTGCAGTCAAGGTGTCGTCGCGCAGAGTGCGCACCATGTCGGCGCGAATGCGTGCGCGTGCGATGTAGGCGCGGATGGTCGGCAAATCGGCCAGCGTGCTGTTCAGATGCTCGAATTTATTGCCACTTACATGGGCGATGGCGCGGCTGATGGTAGCCTCCATCAGGCCGACAGAATTGGAGGCGATGAGCGTGGAGAATATCGGCAGTACAACGCCGATCATGATATCGAAGCCGCCGCCGTCAGCACCCAGCATCGCGCTTTGTGGCAGGCACATGGACTTGCACACCAGAGGAGCGGAGCAGTTGCCGCGCAGCCCCATACCATCGAAAGGATGCGGCTGATTGAGCCCTTCAGTTTTGCTGCCAACCAGCCACAGCGTACTCGCGCCTTCGGCTTGCGCCGGGCGAGAAGACCAGATGTATGAATCAGCTTCAACAGCCGAGGTCACCATGGTTTTTGATCCATCGAGAAGAAAGCTGTCGCCATCGCGTGCGGCAGTACCGACCGGTGCCCAGAAGTGACTGCGCGAACCTGTTTCCGACCATGCCAAGGTAGAGAGATGGCGACCGGCGGCGACTTCGCGACGCAGCGGCTCAGCAGCACATTTTTCAATCACGGCAGTAGCGCTGAAATGCATGGTCACCACCATCGCCGTTGAAGGGCAAGCTTGCGCAATGCGCTCGACTACTTGCGCCGCCTCGGTCAACCCAAGCCCCATGCCGCCCACCTCGGCAGCACTGGTAAGGCCGAGTAATCCGGCTTCGCCGAGTGCGCGAATAGCCGCGCGCGGAAATGCGGCATCGCGGTCAACGGCTACAGCGGCGGGTTCAATGATGTCGTGGATGATGGTGTCGAGTTTTGCAAGATAAGTCATGGCTACCCTTTATTAAAATAAGTTGGGCGCGGCCAGTATTTGGAAAGACAGATTGTCAGATACTCTGCACGTTAGTAACGTGTAGAAAAAACTCCGGCAACTTGGGAGTGCGAGAGCTTCGTACCTCAATAGGATCTGCAGACCTGCTCACTGGCAGCGCGTTGATACGGTACATTCCATCGCAGCCGCCTCAGGTTGGCTACACGCGGGCCGGCTGACCCGTTCACACTTCCTGATGGAGTATGAAACGGCGTTACGGCGAGCCAACAAGAAACAGGTGCGACAGTGGCGCGCAGTTTAACAGAAGAGAGGCCTGAGAACGCGATGGCTCGCGCTATCTCCGATAGAACTGCAACTATGCTCGCTCTCCCGTACTCGGTCACGATACTCAGCAATCCGAATACTGATTCCTTCGCTGCGGGGTCTTGGTGCGAGTGGCAGACAGTTCAGACGGTCAGGACGGTAGATCCGGTTGTTTTGCGCGCTTCGAGATCACGATGCGCCTGCGCCGCATCTTTCAAAGGATAGCTCTGGTTAACATGAATTTTTACCTTGCCCGAACCGACCGCCGCGAACAGGTCTGCCGAGTTTTCCTCCAGCAACTGTCGGGTCGCAATGAAGGTGGCGAGCGTCGGCCTGGTGACCAGCAACGAACCCTTTTGTGCCAACACTGACAGATCTAGCGGCGGAACTGCCCCCGACGATGCGCCGAACAGCACCATGAGGCCGCGTGGCTGCAGACAGTCGAGTGATTTCATGAAGGTGTCCTTGCCAACCGAATCATAGACCACGGGCAACTTTTTCCCGCCGGTAATTTCGAGCAACTTTGTCTGAAAATCTTCGCGGGTATAAATGATCGGATGGTGGCAGCCGTTGGCTTGGGCTAAAGCCGCTTTTTCGTCACTGGATACGGTGCCGATCACGGTTGCGCCCAAAGCGGCAGCCCACTGGCAGACAATCAATCCGACTCCGCCCGCTGCCGCGTGAATGAGAATCGTGTCGCCCGGCCCAACCTTATAGATGTCGCGGATGAGATAGCGTGCAGTCATGCCTTGCAGCATCATAGCCGCGGCCATGCGGTCATCGATGAAGTCTGGTAGCTTAACCAACCGATCCGCCGCGATAAGCCTTATTTCTGCATAGGCTCCGATCACGGATGCGTAGGCAACCCTGTCGCCCGGTTTTAAATGGGTGACACCGTCACCGACCGAATCGACGATTCCCGCTGCTTCCATACCGGGCACGAAAGGGAGAGGTAGCGGATAAAGACCAGTGCGATGATAGACATCAATGTAGTTCAGCCCCACTGCGGTTTGCTTCAGCCGAACCTGACCAGCTTCCGGAGCGCCGACATTCAACTCCTCCCAATGCAGCACCTCTGCTCCGCCAGTCTGATGGATTCGAATTGCACTGGACATAAGTTATTCCTCCTTGGTAACTCATTAAATCATTATATCCAACGTTATCTCAATTTCGTCTACTAAAAATCCACTAGTTGTCCAGTTTCCGATGGGCTCCATGAGCTGACATTGAAGTACGAACAAATCACGGCAGTAGGACAAACACCGATGGGGTATTGCCAAATATTCCTAATGGATTTTCATCAAAACGCTGATAGTTTTTTATATCCCGCATCATCACAATACCTGTGCAATATTCTTCCCTCTGCCAAGTGCAACACTTGGACTTAACGGGGGTAGGTGACTACCCCCATTTTTTTGCACGTACCAATTTCTTTCATGAGACTTGCGATTAGCAGAGTCTCTAATAATGTCGCTGAAAATCGAAGGGGAAAGACTTGGCATTTAATAGCGACATTGCTGAAAAGTGGGTGCTGGTTATCGATGACTTTGAGGCAATGCGCTCTCAGTTGCGTATGACTTTGTACAGCGCTGGCTTTACCAAACTGCATGTAGTGAGCAGCATTAAGGATGCAATGGCGCGTATAGCAAGTAATCGCTACGATTTGATTCTGTGTGACTATGCCTTGGGTGACGGCACCGATGGACAGCAGTTCATGGAGTACTTGCACAGCAATGAACTGATTACCCGCCATACCATTTTCATCATGATTACTGCCGAACAGGAATATAAAAAAGTAGTTGCCGCGTCTGAATGTGCTCCTGACGATTATGTGCTGAAACCTTTTACCGCAGCCGAATTTAACGCCAGGTTGGAAAAGTTGCTGGAGAGACGGGAGTACTTTTCAGTTATCGACAATGCAATCGACTTAAAAAACTGGGCTGTAGTGATTGCTTTATGCGACAAGAAGTTAACGCAAAAAGATAAATATCTCATTGATCTTTGCAAGATCAAGTGCACTGCGCTAATGCATACCAATCGTGCGCAAGAGTCTGCGAATTTGTATAAAGAAATTCTTGCGCTACGCCCTATCGGATGGGCCAAATTAGGTTTGGCACGGGCTTTGTTGCAACTCGACAAGCGGGATGATGCCAAGAAGCTTGCGCAGGAAATTATGGCCGAGTCGCCCCAATTCATGGCGGCTTATGATTTTCTTGGGAAAATATTGGCTATGTCGGGTGAAAAAAATGCCGCACTGGAGGTGCTGCAAAAGGCACGTGAAGTCTCTCCCGGAAGCTTGAGCCGAGTTCGTGAAATGAGTTATTTGGCAGTGAGTGCAGGCAAACCGGAAATGGCAGAAGAAATAATGCGTCAAGCATTGCATATACACAAATATTCTCCGGTTTGCCACTCGACTGATTATGCCCTGCTCTCCAAAGCATTGGTCAATATGGGCAAGGCGACCGAAGCATTGAGTGTATTGGAGGAAGCACAAAATATATTTAAGGACGATCACAGTAGGATTGTTTTGTCGGCAATGGAAAGCATTGCACATGTCGCGGTCGGGAATCACGAAATTGCAGCAACTGCTTTAACCAAGGCAATGTCATTTTACGACTTGAATAAGTTACCGGCCTGCACCGTGATTGAGCTTGCCGATGCGTGTTTTGTCTCGGGCAAGGGAGATGACGCAAACAATTTGTTGCGCTATACGATACAAAACAATCCGCATGACGAGGTGATCAAAAGCAGGGTTCACGATGCATTGATCTCTGCCGGAAAAAGCGCATCAGAAGCTGCCGCAATGATTGATGCGAGCTGCACAGAAAGTATCCAGGTGAATAATATTGGACAACCTGAATCTGTAATTTCCATGCTGTGCCAACCTGTAAAGCGGCTGCCGATCAACGTAGACCCTTTTTATGCAAAGCTGGTCGCAAACATGGTGGAGCAGAAATTAATTGTAGCTTTAGAAGACATCTATGCAGAAAACAATTACAAACTGGTTTCCAAAAGTTCAGTTATAAGTTCCAGCCAGTGGGAAAAGATGCTCAACCACAAGTTACTGAAACCCATCGACCACAACCTGATTATTAACAACGTTGTCACATCTATGTCGGTGGCGAGTGATGCTGCAAGTCTGACTGAAAAAGATCATAGACTGCTGCAATTGATAAGTAGCTCAGGCGATCCCGCAGTATTGTTTCGACAACTAGCCGACCTTCCGCTATTGCCGCAAATGGCTTTCAAACTTACTGTTGTCAAAGTACAGCGGCCAAGTTTATACCAGCATTTATTGCTCGTTACATTAATTTCCCAGTTCCTGGCAAATTGCAGTGGACTGTCAGAAAAAGAGCGCGCATGTTTAATGTATGCCGCCCTGTTTCACGACTTTGGCGAATTGCACATAGATCCCGCCGGGCTGAACTCAAATCGCGAACTTAACGATATCGAGTGGAGCAGCATTTATGAACATCCTGTTGTAGGCTATCTAATTGCTCTTGATATGCAGTGCTTCGATCCTGCAGTTCCGCTAGCAATCCTGCAACATCAGGAGAGGCTCGATGGTAGCGGTTACCCTTCCGGTTTGCGTGGAACTCAAATTGGTACATTGGCTCGCATTATCAGTATCGCCGATGTTTGTGCTTC
Source organism: Gallionellaceae bacterium (assembly GCA_003151655.1). Taxonomy (GTDB): domain Bacteria; phylum Pseudomonadota; class Gammaproteobacteria; order Burkholderiales; family Gallionellaceae; genus PALSA-1006. The sequence goes on from PLYB01000058.1 coordinate 7,660, forward strand.
CGTCATCACGAGGGACACCGGCAATGAGCGCATCATCAACTTGATGCGTTTGAATAAAAACAAGTATGACCCCAAATTAATTTCATTTTTATATCGGGGATTCGATCACCTCGCCAATGAAGTTGATCTGGCAGATGTTGCAGTTCCACCGCAACTTAATGAAGTTGCGCGGCTAATGGAGAAGTGGAATAAATTTCGTGCAACGCTGTCGGCTAGCGGGGATAATCATCCTTCCGAAAATATTGAATTTCTAATTGAGCGAATGGTAAATCTACGTTCCATGTTTCTACAGCTTGGCTTTGATCCGAATGGATTGCCACAATTAGTCAAGCTAGCGGCAGAGGATCCGGTTGTTGCCAAAGAGTTGAGTGAAGCATTGTGCGAATTAAATTGGCAATTTAAGGATCTTGAGCGGGAAATTATCCGCAGGAAAGAAATCAACAATCGTTCGACATTGAATTTTACTGAAAATAACCTGTTAACCGATTGGTTACAAGAGCTACACGCATACCTTGCGGTAACGAAGAAAAGCGCCAAAAAGCTCCATGTGAACAAAAACCACCAAACTACACGACCGAGCTGGGAGGCCCGGTCAGGAGCCGAACATCCTACGACTCTTCCTGAATGACATGCGGCCAATGAAAATTACACTTTGCCGGCAGGCAGATACAGTTTCTATTGCCCGATAACGGAACTACGAATTTCCCAATCGCGGACGCTCATGACCTTTCGCCATCGACCCTAGCTGGCCTCTCCGCTTCGTCCAGCAATAAGTTCACCCCTTATTTCATCCAGGGGTTTCCACTATTAAAAAATTATATCCGGCCTGATGGTGCAGGTGTCACTAATATGACATATTGACGAAACTTGGTTTCAGCGAAATTATTTTTGGGAAAACATGAAGTTATTTATTCATCATAAATAGTTAAGGAAACGCCGATTAAGTCCACAACTATGGTTCGATACATTTTCCGTTCGCCCCGAGTGCCGAGCGTAGCGCGGTGTATCGAGGGGGCGAACGGAAAACACTCACCACGAACGGACTTAATCGGCGTTTCCTTAATGGTTTACGGCAGCAGCATCAATAATTTTTACTATTTTATAAAGCAACACATACCATGCCAAGTTTAATATCCA
>PLYB01000163.1:0-3570 GCA_003151655.1 Gallionellaceae bacterium
GGTGGGGGTGGGGGTGGGGGTGGGGGTGAAGTGATGACTGCAAAGAAACCGTGGTATGTCTCCGATTGTTCTTTAACGAAGGAGTGAAGTATGGAACAGAGTATCTTGCCAATTCACTTCGGAAACCTTCAGGGCAAACATCAAATTAATTCCGATTCATTACTCACCTTTGTAGAAGCCTATAAGGAAATTGCTGAATTTTTTGGACTGTTTGTAGACATACAAATTAGTGTGCCAGAAGAAGGGGGCTGGAAGGCCAATCTCATTTTTGCGGCATCTCTTACTGGACTCAACCCACTTGCTGCATTACTTACTGGTGAAACTGTCGACGATTGGGGAAAAAAGGGACACACTTATATCGTTCAAGAAATCAATAAATTCATCACGCAGAAGGCAGCAAACACATCAGAAGATTTTCCAAAAGAATGTATAAAGCAGAAGAATAAAATTTACCATCAGTTTCAAAATGACGATTGTATAGACACCTTTCGTCTGGGGGATTTTCACCCCATACCTCGAAACAGCTTTCATCTCTACATCAGGGAATTGCCAGATGATGAGTGCTTGTATTTAGGTGAAACAAATATCACCGTTCATAGCCCAGATTGGAAAGGGAAGCGCTCTTGGCGTGGGAAAATTGAAATTATTGAAGACAAAGAAAGTGCATTCGATTTTGATAAAGACATGACAGGGAAATTTTGGGAAACGGTCAAGTTGGACAGACTACCTTTACATACCACTGATGTCATGAGAGTCCAACTAATAAATCGACCAGCCTCTAAAGTCAAATACTTGGTTGTCAGGGTGTTGAGCTACAACCGAAAGGAAATTGATTCACCAATTGGTGAGGAAGATATTTGCAAATTTGCGACTATTAATATTCAAACTGGGATAGTTAAGTCACCGCCCCAATCAACATTCCGCTTTTAACTCTAAGTTAATGGAGCAAAAGGGCAGGAGTTGAATTCCTGGGGAGCAAGAGTAATAACCGGGGACAGACCACGGATTTAAAGCTGGATTGATTAGTTAAAAGAAAAATGACTCGGCACCAGTGTGCCGTTCAATGAACGGCACACTGGTAGATAGTTCCAAATTACACTTCCATTTTCAATACAAGTCACAAACAACCGGAGACAATATGTCAGATATCAATCAAGCAGAAAGAGCCTTTCAAGCGTGGCCAATTCTCACTGCCACTGCTAAGAAAAAGGAGACTATTACTTACTTGCAATTGGGGAATGCAATTGGAATTCACCATCGAGCAGTTAGATTCGTGCTTGGTTTGATTCAAGACTACTGCTTAGAAGAAAAGCTCCCTCCACTAACTATTCTAGTTGTAAATGGTTCTGGACACCCAGGGACAGGTTTTATTGCCTATGATCTCAATCACTTTGACCAAGGATTAGCGGACGTGTGGTCGAAAGATTGGAAATCAGTGGAAAATCCGTTTGATTTTTCATTATCAGGCAATTCATATGAGAGTCTAATTAAAGAGCTAACTACATCCCCTGATGAATCCGAAGCTGTTTATGTAAAGGTCAAATCTCGCGGAATTAAACAATCGATGTTTAGATCTGCGCTTCTAAATGCATACTCACACAAATGTGCATTTACTAACATCTCAATTTTGGATGCGTTAGAAGCATGCCATATCGTGCCATGGGCACAGAGCACGCCGCAGCAACGCTTGGACGTTAGGAACGGATTGTTACTAAATAGCCTTCATCACCGTTTGTTTGACGGTGGCTACATCACAATTTCTAATGACTATAAGATCCACTACTTCGACCCCAAGAGTAAAGAGCGAGAACACACAGCATTTGAACGCCCTTTCACCACTGGCCTTCATGGAACGTTAATGACAGTCCCTCGATTGCTAAAACACCGCCCTCTACCTGAATACATTGAAAGACATCACCAGATTGAAGAGTGGGAAATATAAATATCTTCTCAAGGAAATCGATTAAATGAAAACTGTTTATGTTTTAGGCGCTGGATTTTCTATTGAAGCAGGTGCACCATCTCAAGAAAATATAGTTAGTCAAATATTTAAGTTGCACGAATCAAACCAAAATATTTTTGAGCATGGCAGGTTTAATGAATTTATCGGTTTTTTGAAAGACGTATTGCTTATTCCAGAGAATATGCATTCAGCAATACCCCTGGAAGACGTCTTTACTCCTTTAGATCGATGCCTCTTGGATAACATTTCCTTTCGTGAGTTAAATGCAGAGGACATCAACAGTACAAGGGAAAATATTCATTACTTGATCAGCCGCATGTTTGACTACTTGCTACAGCACGATTCTAAAAAAGAATACATAAACAAATTCGCTAATAATCTAGTTAACAAGGCGAGCGTTCGCATCGACAACAATTACAAGAATAAAGATCCCGTAAGTGTAATCAGTACAAACTGGGACATATTGCTTGATAACTCGATTAAATCAGCGATAGATAAAAATTACGCAGACAAAGCGGTTGTGGATTATTGCTGCTATGTCAGCTCGCACAGGCCAGATGATGAAACTGTGATGCCGGGGTTGGAGATGCTCGGGCGGGGTGGTTTCAACGTAAAGTTGCTGAAGCTACACGGTTCTTTGAACTGGCTTCAATGCCCAAGGTGCCAAAGAGTATATGTGGATTTTTTCAACAAGATTGCCATGATGCACTTTACTAACAAAGTGAAGTGTCGACACTGCGAGAAGAATTTTTCTGAGGACACAACATCACACAACCTTGTTTCAAACTTGATGATGCCAACATTCCTAAAGAATTTGTCCAATCCACAATACAAACTCATTTGGCAAAACGCAGGCATAGAATTATCTGAAGCAAGCAAGATTGTATTTATTGGTTACTCTCTACCACAAGCTGACTTTGAAATGCGGCAGCTCCTAGCCCGTATGGTTAGAAATAACGCTGCCATTGAAGTGGTCGATTTTGGGGAAGCTGAATCGCACAACATAATTCAAATGAAAAAACGATACCAAGTTTTCTTTGGTAAAAGAGATGTGAAATTCCATCTTGATGGTGCTAAATCCTATATTGACAATCTAGTAAATTGATTTGGAATTCGAAATGTGTGACCGAGTGATATGGGGGCAGCATCAAAATACTTTCCATGAAACAGAGCCAAAGCACCATAGACGAAATACTTTCAAAGTTGACTGGTATGTTTGAAAGTAAACCAACTCCGCCGCCTTTTGCCGCCCCCCCCACACATAACCCCTAATCCCACCCCATGGCCANNGCCACCCTGATCCCCACCCTTGGCGCTGCCCGCTTCGATGCGCGCGGCGAACTGCGTCTCGCCGAACGGCTGAAGGATTGCCTCGAAGACAACGCTTGGGTGTGGCACAACATCCCGGTCGGGCCTTTCGGCAGGCATCCGGATTTCGTGGCATTGCATCCGCAGCAGGGCATCGTGGTGCTGGAGGTGAAGGACTGGCGGCTGGATACATTAGGCGAAGCAAACAGCAAGCAGGTCGAGCTGATAACTGATCGGGGCAATGTGTGGACTGACAACCCTTTCGAGCAGGTGCGCAACTACATGTTCAACGTGGTGGA
>PLYB01000163.1:3601-41692 GCA_003151655.1 Gallionellaceae bacterium
GTCTGGCGCATGGTGTCGCCGCGCATCGGGCCTGCCTTGTCGCTGCCGCAGATTGATCGGGTGCGTGCGCTGCTGTTCCCGGAAATTCGCGTCACCCAGATTGCGCTGCCGTTTGACGAGTCGCCTGAAAAATCTTCGCCCGCTGGTGACCGCATACTGGAAGTGATGGATATGCAGCAGGAGTTGCTGGCGCGCAGCATGGGCGAAGGACACCGCATCGTGCGCGGCGTGGCGGGCTCCGGCAAAACCCTGATTCTGGCGTTCCGCGCCGAGCAGATCGCGCGCGCGGCGAGCCGCCCGGTGCTGCTGTTGAGTTATGCGAACGGCATCTCGGGGAGACTGGAGAATGCGATGCAGGACAGAGGGGTGGAGGACAAGGTGGTCACTTCGACCTTTCATTCCTGGTGCTGGAAAATGCTGCGCACTTACGGCCTGCCGATACCCACCGAAAAAGAAATTCCCGACTTTACGGAGCGGCAAGCCGCCAATGTGCAAGCCGTGCTCGATGCCGCCGAGCGCGGGCTGATTCCGGGCGGGCAGTACGATGCGGTGCTGATCGACGAGGCGCACGACTTTGAGCCGCAATGGCTGGCGCTGGCGGCGAAGATGGTGAACCCGGATACGAAGGCGCTGATGATTGTTTACGACGATGCGCAGGCGATCTACAAAGGTCGCACACGCCCGGTGTGGAAGCAGCTCGGCATCGAGGCCGCCGGTCGCACCACGGTGCTCAAGGTGAATTACCGCAACACCGCGCAGATATTGCGCTTCGCACGCAAATTCGCCGCCGATGTGATTGGCGCACCGGGCGTTTGCGCCGGTGACGAGAGTGCGATCCTGATGCCGGAAGACGGCGGGCGCGATGGAGTGGAGCCGGTGGTGCGCCAGTGCGTGAGCCATGACGGCGAAGCCCATGCGATTGCGGAATGGCTGCTCGGACGCAAGGCCGCCGGTTACCAGTGGGGGCAGATGGCGGTGCTGTATCCCCGGAAATTCATTTGCGAAAAATTCGAAAAAATACTGGCAAAATCCGGCATACCGATTGACGTAGCAAAAGATCATGGCAACCGCATACAAACGGAGCGGGACGAGGTGCGATTACTGACCATGCACACTGCCAAGGGACTGGAGTTCCCCTGTGTGGCAATCGGCGGATTGGGCGAACTGAAAAAGCCCGAGGACATCGAAGACGACGTGCGCCTGACCTACGTCGCCATCACACGCGCCACGCACGAGGCATTCATCACTTACTCGAACATGTCGGAATTGGTGGGGCGGCTGGTGGTGTAAGTCGAACTCAGTAGTGATCTGGTCAGTCTCGATAGTACATATCCTAAATTTTCGGAAGCAGACGTTCCCGCAAGCTGAATCGACCTCTTCCCATAAAATTTCCAGTGTCCGCCGAGTTTGCGACTCTCATTCGAGGTGGAACGGACTGGAATTGCTGACCGATCTTGAATCGGAATCGGCGGCGGGTTTGGACTGAAATAAGCGGCTACTTTCATCGGAATGCGCAATTGTGCATTCCCGTATTAAAAAAGTCGAAATTCGCTATTTTATACAGTTAGAAATGGCAACTATTCCCATCATTAATTGATATAAACTTTTCATTGATTAGTATTAATTATCATTTATTTTTGTAAGTTGTTGATACCCGCTTTTTCCGCCTGTATATCTGCAAAGTAACTACTTCTAACCATTGGTGCGCAAGCTGCGTGCGAGAAACCCATTTTCAGCGCTTCTTCCTCAAACATTTTAAAGGTGGCGGGTTCCACATAACGCAGTACGGGCAGATGGCCATCGGAGGGTTGCAGGTACTGGCCCAAGGTGAGCATTTCAACATTGTGTTCACGCATGTCGCGCAGTACTTGCAGTACCTCTTCATCGGTCTCACCCAACCCGAGCATGAGGCCGGATTTGGTCATGACTTGCGGGAAGCGTGCTTTGAATTCGGATAATAGTTTGAGCGAATGCGTGTAGTCTGCTCCTGGGCGCGCCAGCGGGTATAGGCGGGGTACTGTTTCCAGATTGTGGTTGAGCACATCGGGCAAACATGCGGCCATTGCATCCAGTGCGACATCCAGACGACCGCGAAAATCCGGTACCAATGTTTCCAGCCGTGTATCGGGCGAGGCGGCGCGGATAGCGGCCAGACAATCGGTAAAATGTTGCGCGCCGCCGTCGCGCAGATCGTCACGGTCTACGCTGGTGATGACCACGTATTTTAATTTGAGTAAGCCGATGGATTGTGCCAGTTGCGCGGGTTCGTTCGCATCAGGCGGTAGCGGCTTGCCGTGCGCCACATCACAGAACGGGCAGCGGCGTGTACATACGTCGCCGAGGATCATGAAACTGGCCGTGCCTTTGTCGAAGCATTCGCCGATGTTGGGACAGGAAGCTTCCTCGCAAACAGTGTGCAGATTATGTTCGCGCAGCAGACGCTTTACGTCGTTATAGCCTTGGCCGCTGCCCGACTTTACCCGTATCCATTGCGGTTTACGCAGGCGTTCCTGCAAGGGAATGATCTTGATCGGATTGCGGGCGGTCTTGGCTTTGCCGGTTTGTTTTTCTGCGGTACTCATGGTTGTGATTTAAGGTCAAGCTAAAATATGTTTCAAGAATATATCAATCAAACGGGCATAGCAAAGAGGCCGCACCTGATAATTAGACTCGCCATGCCCGTTTCCCCCTATCCAACTTTCCCCCGCACGCGGGAGAAAGGGCAAACGAATCGCTACGCGAGTTTCAGGTTAAACGCACTCGGTTGGAGTAAATTTACAGAATTCTTAGCAACATCACAAACGGCTGCGCTAAAATGGCATCTTAACGCGACAAATTATATGGCCGATACCTCTGTAGAGCTTACTAAAAAATTATCTGCCGCCGTGGAGAAGATGCCCGCTTTTCCTAAAAGTGTGCAACGCATTCTGGAATTGACGCGCGACGTTAATTGCTCGCCCAAAGAACTCATCATGGTCATCGAGAAAGATCCGGTGATGACGATGAAGTTGCTGCGAATTCTTAATTCAGCTTATTACAGCTTTCCGAAACAGATTACCTCGGTCAATCAGTCGGTGGTTTATCTCGGGCTGAATACAGTCAAAAATATGGCCTTGTCGTTCGCTGCTCTGGGAACCTTGCCAAAGCATAACGCGGCGGGATTCGATGTACAGCGCTATCTGATGCATTCATTGACTGTGGCGAGTCTGGCTCGCGCCGTGTGCCACAAATATAGCCATGATGGCACCGATCCGGCAGATTGTTATATCGCAGGTCTGCTCCACGATTTCGGCAAGGTTGTTTTCGCGCAATTTCTGGCGGAAGAATTTAAACAGGCTCTGGCTCGCAGCAAGGAACAATCGATCTCGTTGCATCTGGCCGAGCAGCAAATTATCGGCAGTGATCACACCGTGGTCGGTGCAATGCTGGTCGAGCGGTGGCAATTCCCCAAACAGCTCACCGAAAACATACGCAGCCACCATAGTTATATTTCACCGGAAAATACGGTGCAAAGCTGTCTTTTTGTAGCGAATCAAATCAGCAAGTTTCGTGCGCTGGGAAATAGCGGCAACCCGGTAGTGGAAAAGTTGTCTCCAGCCTTGGCAGAACATTTCGGCGGGAAGTTGGAAGATATTATTGCCAGTTTGGGCGATCTTTCCATGATTGAAAGTGAGGCGCAAGTTTTTGCCCAAGTCAGTCAGGAGAGCCACGCATGAAGTTAAAGTTTTGGGGTGTTCGTGGCTCGATTCCGTCGCCCGGGGAAAAAACGGTACGTTATGGAGGCAACACCACCTGTATCGAGGTTCGTACCGATGCCAATGAACTTATCATTCTTGACGGTGGCACGGGAATATTTCCTCTGGCGCAAACTTTGCTCAAAGAAATGCCGCTTACTGCAAATATTTTAAATACCCATAGTCACTGGGATCACATACAGGGGCTGCCGTTTTTTATTCCCATGTTTATTCCCGGAAATATGATCAAGCTGTTCGGTGCATTGGATCCGATCTCGGGGGCGGGGCCGGAGCACATAATGAACGTGCAGCTTCAATACAGCTATTTTCCGGTGCGTGAAGTCGAAATGAAATCCCGCTTCGAGTATGTTTCTATTGTGCCCAATCAAGTTTTTAAAATTGGTGATGCGATAATCACGCCGGTTTTGATGAGTCATCCGGTGGTCAATTTTGGTTATCGTATTGACTGTAACGGGAAGTCAATTTTCTTTACCGGGGATCACGAGCCGCACTTTAACATCTATGATCCGGATGATGACGGCTATGCAGAATATCAATCATTGATCGAGGAGCAGCGGCAATTTATTATTGATGCCATTCGCGGCGTGGATGTTTTTGTCGCGGATTCGGCCTATACCTTGGATGAATATTCTTCGAAGAAGGGGTGGGGGCATGGCACCTTCGATAGCTGTATTGAACTTGCCAAAGATGCAAAAGTGAAAGTGCTTTATTGCACTCACCATGAGCCAACGCGCAGCGATGATGAATTGGAAAAGGTTTTTGCGGAAGCTTTGGACCGTCATGCGCAACAGGTGGGCGAACTCGACATTCGGCTTGCGCGTGAAGGTACGGAGATTGTGCTGTAGCCGCGCAATTCCGGACTTAACTTATGCAGTGTAAAAGTTTGAAAAGATATGATAAAGTCGGGCAGTTATAGAAGTTAATCGTTATTATGTAGTCACTCCAAGTAATTCCACTTCCAAGAAATGAAACTTTCGATCTTCAGATTCACATGGATAGTTATATTTATTTGCCTATCCGGCTGCAACAGTAAGGGCTCTCCAGCTCCGGCTCCAACTAACGTATCAGTGACTCCTGGGGACGCTGGTGCGACCGTTACCTGGAATATGGTCCCCGGGGTGGAGTATTTCGCATGGTGGGCTCCGGTAGCCAGTCTAACCCCGGAGAGCTGTGCCGGAATCCCGACATGCACGGCGGCTACAAGCGTCTCCTCGCCATACGTGATTCCCAACCTAGTTAATGGAACTACTTATTCAGTGACCATCAACGGGAGAGTAAATGGCGGACCTGGCGGACCGGGTTCGCCGTCATTAACGGTTACACCAAGAACGGCGGGAACCGGGCCTACGGTTGGTGGAACGTGGACTGCCAGCAGCACATCAAGCTCAGCCTTGCGAGGTGTAATTGCCGGAACTGGCACTACCGGCATAGGTGTCCAATATATTGCGGTAGGTGACAGTGGCGCGCTCTATAGTGGTACCGTTAATACAAGCACCCTTGCAATGAACTGGTCGGCATTATCCAATCCGGCACCTGGTGTAAGTTTAAATGCGGTGGCCGATACTGGTGGCACCTATGTGGCAGCCGGTGCGGGTGGCGAAATTTTGTATTCTGCTGACTATGCTGTTACCTGGGCAGCGCAGACCAGCGGCACTGGAAATAACCTAAATGCACTATATGGCTTCGCAACAGGTATATTTGTCGCTGCGGGAGATTCGGGAACGATTCTCACGAGTGGCAATGGCGTAAACTGGACAACTCAAGCTTCGGGTACAGGATCTAACCTGCGTGGCGTAACTTATGGAGCTGCCAATGGAATTGGCTACTATGTCGCGGTCGGAGACGGCGGGACTTTATTGACCAGCAATAACGCTGTGAACTGGACTCCCAATACGGCAAATACAATCGCCACTGATAATTATAAAAGTGTTGCTTATGGTGTTGTAACAAGCGTTGCTGTTGCCGGCAACAGCACACAGGTAGCGGTTACCGTACCCTTGAGTACAGGGGGCACTACCGTTGTTTTAGGGACACCAGTATTTGTTATTGTAGGTGGCGCGAATGGTGGTGCAAACGGAGTTGTTCTTTACAGTGTTGATGGACAAAACTGGACACGTACAATAGCCGGAGGATCCGCCACATTAAATGCGGTTACCTTTGGAGATCAATTCATTACAGTCGATAGCCTGGGTAATATTTTTACCAGTGCAAGTGGCGAAACCTGGGGTTCGACACCTGCTCAAACGGCAACAGCTGGACTGAATGCGATTGCTCCAACTACTACGCCGTCAGTCACCTACACTGCTGTTGGTGCAGGTGGATTAACCATGTATGCACAGTAAGTTTTGTTGAGTTGTTATCACGCGGCGTTTTTGATTTTCAGGTGATGTTGTAACAGAGTCGTGAACTGATGAGCGAGTCGTAGTTCGATTTCATTGATCGGGGTGTCGACCCCGAAGTCTTTCATCTGTGTCACGCGCAATCCCTGATAGCCGCAGGGATTGATGTAAGAAAACGGCACCTTGTCCATATCCACATTCAGCGAGAGTCCGTGAAAGCAGCAGCCGTGGCGTATCTTCAAGCCAAGGGCTGCGATCTTTGCGTCGTTGACATACACGCCGGGTGCGTCTTCGCGGCCTTGCGCGGCGATGCCATACTCGCTCAATAGATCGACCACAGTTTGTTCCATGAGTCGCACCAACTCGCGCACATTGATTTTCCAGCGGCGTAAATCCAGCAGCAGGTACATGACAACCTGTCCGGGGCCGTGATAGGTGATCTGGCCACCGCGATCTATTTTAATGACCGGAATGTCGTGCGCGTTAAGCAAATGTTCCGGCAAGCCAGCTTGCCCCTGAGTGAACGTTGGCGGGTGCTGCAGTAGCCAGATTTCATCGGGCGTTTCTGCGGTGCGTTGCGCGGTGAATTGCTGCATGGCACGCCAGGTGGGTTCGTACTCGACCAGACCCAGGAATCGTGGAGAAGGGGGAAGAGGGAAGGGGGAAGAGACAAGCTGCGCACCCTTTTCCACCCCTTCTCCCTTCTCCCTTCCCCCTTCCTGATTCATAACGCCATCGCCACCATCGGATGGTCGCACAGGGCTTGATAGATGGCATCGAGTTGCTCGCGCGAGGTAGCACGCACGGTACAGGTCAGGCTGACATAACGCGCTGTCTTGCTGTTGCGCGTTTCGATGCTGGATGCTTTGAATTCGGGATCGTAGGCCGAGATGACTTCGATCACGGCTTGGGTGAAGCCTTCATGTGCCAGCCCGAACACTTTGATGGGAAAATCGCTGGGGAATTCGATGAGGCTGTGTTCTAAAGTCATGCTCGCATCACCTCTTGTTTGAATTTTTGGTAAAGCGCATGCAGCTTGGCGAACATCGCACCGGGCTTGCCGGAGCCAACTGGTTTTTCATCCAGCAGCGTGATGGCCAGCACTTCTTTGGTGGACGAGGTGAGCAGCAATTCGTCCGCGTCGAATACTTCGGCTACCTGCACTTTGCGCACTTCGTGGGGAATGCCGTTTGCCGCAGCCAGTTCAAGCACTACGTCGTAAGTAATGCCGGGCAGCATCAAATTATCCTTGGGCGGTGCAAGCAAGACACCGTTCTTTACCACGAAGATATTGCTGGCCGAACCTTCGGTCAAAAATTCATTGTCGCGCAGCATGATGGTTTCGGCGCAACCCGCATCGATTGCCATTTGACGCAACAATACATTGGGCAGCAGCGAGATGGCTTTGATGTCGCAACGCAACCAGCGATTATCGGGCGCTGTGATGGCGCTGATCCCATTTTGCAGCAAGGCGGCTGGCGGGGTATTGAGCGGATTGCTCATCAAAAACACCGTCGGTGGCACGGACGGGTTCGGAAAGGCGTGATCGCGTTTTGCTACGCCGCGTGTGATATGCAGGTAGAGGTACTGGTCTTCAGGGGCGTTGCGTGTAACGAGCTCCTGAATTATTTGCGCCCATTCCGCATCGCTGTATGGGTTGGCGAGTTTGATACTGTCGAGGCTGTGGCGTAGGCGCTGCAGGTGTTCCGGCAGACGGAAGATGTGGCGCGAGTAAACTGGAATGACTTCGTACACGCCATCACCAAAAATAAAACCGCGATCCAGCACGGAAATTTTGGCTTCAGTGATGGGTAGAAACTGACCGTTCAAGTAGACCGTCATTGTCGCCTCTAAAACGATTGGAATAATAAGCGTATGGAATCCACGCCGCGCGAGAATACATTCGCCAAGGTTACGTTATCCAGCGCGACCAGCGGAAGTTCGAGATAAGGTTTGCCATTTAAGGCCAGTTTTAACGTGCCGATTTGGCTTCCTTTTTCGACAGGGGCGATGAGCGGCTGCTGCGTTTCAAGCGTGGCTTTAAGTTGATCGCGCTGTCCTTTTGGGATGGTGACGAATTGATCGTTGCGGAAGCCGATGTTGGTTTTCTTTTCGGTGCCTTTCCACGTGCGTACCGGGGCGACGGGTTGATCTTTTTTGTATAAGGCAATGACTTCAAAATTCTGGAAGCCGTAATTCAGCAAGCGCTGGCTTTCGGTGCTACGCAGATTTTCCGTTGTTGCGCCGAGCACCACCGAGATCAGACGATGCTGCTCACGTTTGGCGGAGGCAACGAGGCAGAACCCCGCGCTTTCTGTATGCCCTGTTTTCATGCCATCCACAAAAGGGTCGAGCCAGAGCAATTGGTTGCGGTTAAATTGTTTGACGTTGTTGTATTGAAATTCGCGCATCGAATAAATGGAGTAAAACTCGGGAAAGTCGCGCACGATGGCGGCTGCGAGTAGTGCCAGATCATTCGCGCTACTGTAGTGCTGATCTTCGGGCAAGCCGGTGGCATTAACGAAGTGCGTGTTTTTCATGCCCAGACGTTGCGCTTCCGCGTTCATCAGGTCATTGGCAAAAGCCACTTCATGGTTGGCGATAGCCTCGGCCAGTACTCGTGCGGCATCATTGCCGGAATCCACAATCAGGCCGTGCAATAGCTCTTCAACTGATACCGGTTTGCCCTCTTGCAGAAACATGCGCGACTCTTCTTCCTGAATGCGGAGTGCATAGGCAGAGGGAAGGAATTTTTGTTTGAGTGATAATTTGCCCTGCTTGATTGCGCTGAAGGTGATATAGGCCGTCATCAGTTTGGTCAAAGAAGCGGGCTGCACGCGCTCATCACCATGCTGGTTAACCAGAATCTGATTGCTGGTGTAGTCATAAAGCACATAGGCTTTCGCTGCTAATGCGGGCGCAGGGGGCACGTCTGCGGCATGAGATAGCAGCGAAAAAAACATCAACACCAGTGTCAGCGCAAATTTCATAATGATTCAGAATAAAAGTCGGTAGGGGGATTATAGCAAGCGACCAGCTGCATAAGCGTGCGACTCTATGTTGTAGGTCGGACTTCAGTCCGACATGTCGGGCTTGCGCACGGAGCATTGCTAGGCGTTGGGCCGTTTTGCCAGCTTGCGTTGCAAGGTGCGTCGGTGCATGTTGAGCAGGCGGGCAGTGGCCGAGATATTACCCTGCTGTTCCTGCAGTACGCGCTGAATATGTTCCCACTCAAGTCGATCTACCGAGGCTGGCACGACATTGAGTTGCAGTTCGGCGCTGGCGTTGTGACCGAAGGCGGCAACGATCTCATCGGCATTGGCCGGCTTAGCCAAGTATTGCGTTGCCCCTAGTTTGATTGCTTCCACGGCAGTGGCGATACTGGCATAACCCGTCAGCATAACAATGCGCGTGGCGGGATCGAGTTCGTGTAGCGCTTTGGTCAACACCAAGCCGGATGCTCCATCCATTTTTAAATCGACCACTGCGTATTCCGGCGGGTTGGCTTTTGCCAAGGGCAGCGCCTGCTCGACATTGTTGGCGACGGTAACGGTGAAGCCGCGCTTTTCAAGGGCACGCGCGAGCACGGTACAAAATGTGCTGTCATCATCGACCAGTAGCAAAGAAGGTTTTTCGTTGATGGCGAGGTTCATATTTTTGTGGCTTTCAGTGGCAAGATCACTTCGGTTGTCGCCCCGCCGTTTTCGCGGTTAAACAATCTGACCTTGCCGCCCATTTGCTCGATGGTCGCATTGGCAAGAAATAAACCGAGTCCGCGACCTTCCTCCTTGGTGGTGAAGAAGGCCGAGCCAGCATTGGCGGCAGCTTCTGGGGTAAGGCCGTGGCCGTAGTCTTGTATTTCCAGAGTGAAGCATTTTTCATCCCAGCGCACATGAATGTCGATCTTATCCGGCGAAACATCGGCGGCGTTGTTGAGCAAATTCAGTAATGCCGCGCGCAGCGATGGGTCTATGCGCATTTGCGGCATCGGTTGCGTGCCGGATAAGTGATAATGATGATGCACGGTGGGGCGCAATAGTTGCCATTCGTCCAGCGTATCAACAATATATTGTTCCAGCGACTGCGCAGTTTGCGGCATGGAATCCTGTGCATTGGCCAGTAGCTTATCGAGGATGCGCTTGCAGTTGCGCACTTGCCCGTCCAGCAACGTCAAGCTGTCGCGCCATTCCGGCAAAGCATCCGTTTCATTTCGCAGTTCGCCGATGACGACCGCCAGCGTGGAAAGCGGTGTTCCCATTTCATGTGCCGCGCTGGCTGCCTGCATACCCAGCGCGACGATGCGTTCGTTGCGCAAAGTATCCTCGCGCGCACGCGCCAGTTTTTCATCACGCTCGCGCACCGCATTCGCCATCCGCACCACAAAATAGGCGACCACGGCTGCGCTGATAACGAAGCCCATCCACATGCCGATCACGTGCATATTGAAAGCGGCCTCTTGCGGCATGGCCTCCATCATATGCAAGTGATCATGTCCCAGTCCGGACATGACGGCAGCCATATCCCCCTCGCCACTTGTCGCATGAATTTCCGGCAAAGGCTGGTAATACTTCATCAACAAGGTATAGCAGGCGATGGTAAGGATTGCCATCGCCCAGGTGTAGCGTTGCGGCAAAGTCGCGGCCGCGATAACCAGCGGCAATAAATATAGCGAAACGAACGGGTTGGTCGATCCGCCCGCATAGTAGAGCAGCACGGAAAGGGCGGTTACATCGGCAAGTAATTGTGAGAACAATTCAATATTGGAAACCGGAGCATCAGCGCGCAAGCGTAGCCAGCAAAATAGATTGAACGTTGCCAGTGCCGCGATACAAACCAACATTGGCAACCAGGATAAGGTTATTTCAAGAACATAATGCACCAGCACCAGCATCGCGCATTGCGCGAATATCGCAATGGTACGCAGGGCGATGAGGCGCTGAAGTTGAGCGTGTCCCGTCTGGCTGGCAAATAGAGAAGAAGTCATGGTGGTGATTCTACCGATATACGGCATGGCTTGGGTGCGACAAAATGCCGCATTCTCATTTGCCGATTTTGCCGATACAGTGCACGAGCCAAGTCGCTGACCGTGCTCGAAGTGTTTCCCCTCCACCCGTTGCCGGTTAGCGAACTTGGTTGTTTATTTGTTGTGCGCCTGTCGTAAGGTTTCACGCTAGAATGCCGCGCCACGTTCAAGTAAGCGTGACACATTTTCGGAGGAATGATTTTGAATAAATATCTATTGGCAGGACTGGCTGTTTGTTTGTTTGCTGCACAAGCGGTGGCGGGCGAGGTAACCATCAGCGAGGCATGGGCACGCGCCACTGCGCCGGGACAAGATAGCGCCGCAGTTTCTTTGCATATCACCAGCCAAAAAGAGGCGAGTATCGTTGCGGTAAGCAGTGCCGCAGCCGCTAGCGTCGAGATACACAGCATGGCTCATGAGAATGGCATGATGATGATGCGTGCAATGGACGCATTCGAACTAAAAGCCAAGCAGGAAGTGGTATTGGGTGACGGGGGCAATCACATTATGCTCGTCGGACTGAAGAAGCCGCTCAAGCTTGGCGACAGTGTGCCACTGAGCATAACGTTGCAATTCGCGGACAAACACAAGGAAAAGATCGAAGTGAAAGCCGAGGTCAGATCGTTAACCGAAAGCCACGATGCGCATATGCATCACCACGACTAACAGTTAACCCTAGAAAAAGCAGTTGTCCACGAAAGGCACGAAAAACACGAACAAATTCATGGAGCTCCATGCTATGAAGGACAACCCGATGGATGATTCACCGAACGAATGTAACCTTCTGTTTTATTTCGTGCCTTTCGTGTTTTTCGTGGACATTCGGTTTTAAAATTGCTGTTAATCGTAATGAATCAACCCATGCCCCAATTCCGGCTCTTTACCGGCCAGCAAATCGGTCAATACTTTCCAGATCGCATCGCCCGATGGCGGGCAACCTGGAATAAAATAATCAACCTTCACGACTTCATGGATGGGATGGACTTTATCCAACGGCAGCGGCAACTCTGGGTCATTTGGAATAAAGCCATCGACCAGACCATGTTGCGCGTGATAGACCTCTTCCAGAATTAGCGGTAATGAAAGATGATTGCGCTGCGCGGGCAAGCCCCCGTTGATGGCACAAGCTCCCAAGGCAATCAGTATTTTGCAATTGGCACGAAACTCGCGCAGCACATGCACGTTCTCGGCATTGCACAAACCACCTTCGATGATGCCGATGTCGCAAGGGCCGCAATGTTTGATGTCGGTCAGCGGCGAGCGGTCGAATTCAACCAACTTCAGCAATTCCAACAAGCGCTCGTCAATATCGAGAAAAGACATGTGGCAGCCGAAGCATCCGGCCAGAGAAGTCGTCGCAACTTTCAGTTTTGGCTTGATCGGAGTAGTCATCTCAGGCTCCCTTCACGGTTGGATGGGGAGTCGCGCCGATCGGGTGTTCATCAAAAGTACGCTTACCGATGGGAATGACAAAGCCGACACGTTTCTTTAAGATTACCCCAACCGGACAGACGTGTGCGGCCTTGTCCTCACCGGTAAAATCCGTGTCCGCAAGATTGCCTGATTTCGCGTTGACGATCAGGTGACTCTTGATGCCGCGACCGGACAGGGCAAATACATTCTTGCCATCCACATCGCGGCTGGCGCGCACGCACAGCGAACACAAAATACAGCGGTTGAAATCGAGCAGATATTCTGAATGCGAGGCATCCACCGGACGATCCGGGAAAAATTGGTCGAAATGCGGCGACATCATATTCAACTGGTAAGCGGTGGCCTGCAACTGGCAATTGCCGCTTTTTTCGCAAGACGGACAGAAATGATTGCCTTCGACAAACAGCATCTGTAACAGCGCCCGCCGCTCATCGTTCAGCTCTTTGGTATCACTCTCGACCACCATGCCGGGCTGCGGTTGCTGGGTGCACGAAGCGGTCTGCCTGCCATTGGCTTTTACCGTACACAACTTGCATGAGCCGTGGGGCTTAAACTCCGGGTTAAAACACAGATGCGGAATGTATTCGCCCGCCGCCATCGCCGCTTGAATGATGGTTTGGCCTTCCGTGTACGAAACGGTCTTGCCATCAAGGGTAAAAGTAGATTTATTATCTGGACTCATCTTCACGCTCCAAGTGTGCGCCCTTGTCATCCCGTCCCGTCATTTGACGAGCCTGAGACAACGCGCTATCAAGATCAAAGGCGGGGACAAAATCTTTGTGCGCCAAGCGTTTTTCATAAGCGGGGCGGAATTTGGCAATGGTATCCAGCACAGAATTACACGCCGAATGCCCCAGCCCGCAGTGGCTGGTAGACTGCAACAACACGTTGAGTTTTTCGATCTCGGCAAAGTCGTAGGGAGAGCCGAAACCCTGTGCCAGCTTATCCATCATGTTTGACAACAAAGAGGTGCCGACGCGGCATGGTGTGCAGAAGCCGCAGCTTTCATGCGCAAAGAAATGCACAAAGTTGCGCGCCACCTCGAACATATCGCGGTTCTGGTCAAACACCATGAACGCGCCCGCAGTGGGAATATCTTCAAAAGCGATGCGTCTGGTAAACTCATTCGCCGCAATACAAACACCCGAAGGACCGCTCACCTGTACGGCCTGCGTATCACGCGCACCGCAATCCGCCAGCACTTGCGCCACGGTCACACCGAATGGATATTCATACAGCCCCGGACGGTCGCAATCCCCCGACACGGAAAGTATTTTGCTACCACTGGAGGTTTCGGTGCCGATACCGGCGTACCAGCTGCCGCCATTCAGTCCGATCAAACTGGTGGCCGCAAAAGTTTCGACATTGTTTACCACCGTAGGCTGGTTGAGATAACCACTGGTTACCGGGAAAGGCGGACGATTGCGCGGCGTGCCACGCTTGCCTTCCAGCGATTCGATCAAGGCCGATTCTTCACCGCAAATATACGCTCCCGCACCAAGATGAATCTCGATGTCGAAATCAAAATCAGCTATGCCGAGAATATTTTTTCCGAGCAGCGCTTGTTGGCGACGACGCTGCAACACAGCTTGCAGATGATCCAGCAGATAACGATATTCGCCGCGCAAATAAAGGAAACCTTTTTTCGCACCGATGACTCGGGCGCATAAGGTCATGCCTTCAAACACCATATCGGCATAACTATTTAATAACACTCTATCCTTAAATGTGCCCGGCTCGCCTTCGTCGGCATTGCACACCACATAGTGCTGCTCGCCGGGAGCAACACGGCAAAAATCCCACTTTGAACCGGTAGAAAATCCTGCACCGCCGCGTCCGCGCAATTTTGATACTTTGACTTCATTCAAGATTTCGTCCGCGCCGCGCTGCTGCAATACTGCCAACGCCGAGCCGGATTTAAAACTACTGCCCAGCAAAATATCCTTGCGCCGGACATTATCCTCAATAGCAAAGAATTCAGCAGGCCAGGCAGAGACCGGCACACGCTCGCGAATCAATTCACAGATAGCGCTCACGCGCTCGTTGCTCAGCCGATTGATGGCGATATTATTGACCAGCATCGCCGGCCCTTGATCGCACATGCCGGTACATGAAGTGGTATTTATACTTAACAGCCCGTCCTCGGAAAGCTTGCCGGATTCCACCCACAATTGGGCACACATGCTCGCCATCAAATCCATGTTGCCCAACATGCGATCAGTGATATTGTCGGAGAACAGCACGCGATACTCGCCGCGAGGTTGCAAATAAAGGAAGGAATAGAAACCCGCCACGCCTTCAATCTTCGACCGCGGCAAGTTTAGTTTTTCACTCAGATAATCGATGGCATCGCTATGGATATAGCCGTAGTGCTCTTGTGCTTCGCGGAGAACCTGCAATAGATCATTCGCATTATGCCGTCGATGCAGCAGAATCGGATCCAAGTATTCGGAATGCGTATTGACTTGAGTAATCATCAAATAACTCTTTCAAAAAAGTCGAGCGAGATTCAAGGATATTCAAAGTACTTTAATTCCACGGCGGATTCTACTCGCCAACCCGCAAGATTGATAGCCGTGCAAAAACAAGTGAAATCGGCTAATCTGACAGCCCAATACTGTCCAGTATGAGTAGTGAACGTGACAACCTGATTGCACTAAAATTACATTTTATATTTTCAGGCAGTCCTCGATCCTTTACTTTGAATACCCCATAAGATTATTGCCATGCCCACACTAACAGATAAATTTAAAGTTCCCGGAGATTTCTGGGGTGGCATGGCATCTATGCTTGTCGCCTTACCCGCTGCGGTGGCCTTTGGTGTCACGATCTACTCGGCGATCAGTCCGCAGTATGCGGTCTTTGGCGCACTGGCCGGCATTCTTGGTGCAGCCGCCTTAGGCTTGATCGCCCCCACTTTCGGCGGCACTGACAGACTCATCAGCGGGCCATGCGCTCCAGCCGCTGCGGTGCTCTCTGCTTTCGCCATCGAACTGGTGAGGCAAGGAGTTGCTCCATCGAGTATCGTTCTATTACTGACCGTGCTGGGTATTTTGACCGGACTGATACAGATTTTAATCGGCTTTCTCGGCATGGGTCGCTTGATCAAATACATCCCCTACACCGTGGTCAGCGGATATCTGAGCGGCGTAGGGCTGATCATTATCGGCAGCCAGATACCCCGTTTTTTTGGCGCATCACCGGATACCGCCTGGTGGAAAGCCGCACTCGCTCCGGAGCTGTGGGACTTGCGCAGTCTCGCCGTTGGCGCAGCAACCGTAATAGTCGCACTGCTGACACCCAAAATAACCAAGGCCATCCCCAGCACCATTATGGGAATTATTGCCGGAATTCTGGTTTATTTCGCGCTCGCCAACAACGATGCCTCGATGTTGACTCTCACCGACAACAAGCTGGTGCTTGGTTCTCTTGGCGCATCAGGCGAAGGTTATCTCAACACGATCATCGGACGCTGGAATGAAATCGGCGAATTAAAACTTTCACAGATCGCTGCGCTTTTTGGCAGTGCACTTACTTTGGCGGCTTTACTATCAATCGATACGCTAAAAACCTGTGTCGTCATCGACCAAATGACCCGCACGCGGCATGACCCCAACCGCGAATTGTTTGCACAGGGATTAGCCAATATTACATCGTCTGCGATAGGCGGGATTCCCGGCGCGGGAACTATGGGGGCAACCATGGTAAACCTGTCCAGCGGTGCGCAAACCCGCATCTCAGGCATCATTGAAGGTGTGATGGTGTTGTTTGCCGCATTAGTATTAAGCTCGTTTATCGCGTGGATACCCATCGCCACTTTGGCAGGCATACTGATCGTCGTCGGGTTGCGCATGATCGACACCGCACCTCTGCGCTTTCTGGAGGCGCGAGCCACCGTGGTCGATTTTGCCGTGGTTGTTGTGGTCATCGGCTTTGCCTTAATGGTGGGATTAATTGCTGCTTCTGCAGCTGGAGTTGCGCTGTCTATTCTGCTGTTCGTGCGCGAACAAGTCGGCGGTTCTGTCGTCCGCCACAAAACCTTCGTCAATCAACGCTCATCCACCTGGTATCGTCCCGAGGCCGAGATGCGCCTCATCTCACAAAAAGGCGACAAAGCCGTCATTCTGGAACTGCAAGGCAGCCTTTTCTTTGGCACCACGTATGAACTTTACTCCGTGCTTGAAGCGGAAATAAAAACCCGTGACTACATTATCCTCGACTTGCGGCGAGTGCTATCGGTGGACATCACCGCTGCACACATGCTCAATCAAGTACGCGACATGTTGCGAGATCGCGGCACACCTCTACTGATGAGCAATGTGCGTGAACATCTACCCAACGGTCGCAACTTGCTGGAATTTTTCAAACAAACCGGACTCATTGATTCCAGCGATTCGGTGCGCGTTTTTCAAACTATCGAAGCCGCAATCGAATGGGTCGAGGACAAACTGGTCGGCGACACCTCACAACCTGACAATGAAGAAATTCCATTGCACTTGCAGGAAATGGATCTATTTCAAGGGCGCAAAGATGAGACCCTCACTGATCTGGAGGGGCGCATGGAACAGCGCACCGTCAAGGCTGGCGAGCCTATCTATTTGATTGGCGACCATGATCGAAATCTCTATCTGATCAGGCGCGGTACAGTTCGCATCATGGCACCGATCAGCGGCAGTCGTCAGTTGCACCACATCGCCACCTTCGGCAGAGGAGATTTTTTCGGCGGGCTGGCTTTCCTTGATGATCTCGCACGCAGTGACAATGCGATTGCCTACACCGACATAGATCTGTTCGTGCTCTCGCTCGAACAATTCAATCAATTGACGACCGACCACAAAAAACTGGCCTTTCTGCTGATTACCTCAATTTCCCGCACCCTCGCCCATCGTCTGCGCCATGCCGATGGTGAGAGAACTTTGCTCCATGTCTAGACCTTTTTTCATATTGCAAGATACTTTTGAAAAGCATAATCTGTCGTCCCTCGCAATAACATTGTTGCAACATTCAAAATCGATAATGGAGTTACCAAACTAAAATTTATTCCCTGCCAAAGCCAATATCAATATAAGGATGAACAGTATGAGTACGCAAGCTAAAGTTCTGTCTAACGAAGAAGTCAAACATATCGATGCTTATTGGCGAGCTTGCAACTACCTCGCAGCGGGAATGATCTACCTGCGCGACAATCCGCTGCTCAAACAACCGCTCAAACTCGAACACATCAAGAACCGTCTGCTCGGACACTGGGGTTCCAGTCCCGGTTTGGCCTTTGCCTATATTCACATGAATCGTCTGATCAACAAATATGATCTGGATGCGATCTTCATGGCAGGCCCCGGTCATGGCGCGCCAGGCGTGCTCGGCCCGGTGTATCTGGAAGGCCGCTACAGTGAGGTGTATCCTAACAAGGGCGAGAATGAAGAAGGCATGCGCCAATTCTTCAAGGAGTTTTCTTTCCCGGGCGGCATCGGCAGTCACTGCACACCGGAGACACCGGGCTCGATTCACGAGGGCGGAGAACTAGGCTACAGCGTTTCGCATGCGTTCGGTGCAGCGTATGACAACCCCGATCTGATCGTGACGGTGATGGTGGGTGACGGTGAATCTGAAACCGCGCCGCTGGCGACATCATGGCACTCCAACAAATTTCTTAACCCGATCCGTGACGGTGCAGTGCTGCCTATCTTGCATCTCAATGGTTACAAAATTAACAACCCTACCATTTTGTCGCGCATCTCGCACGAAGAGCTGGAAAACCTGTTCAAGGGCTATGGTTGGACACCCTATTTCGTCGAAGGTAACGATCCCGATACGATGCATCAGGCGATGGCTGCAACCATGGAGCAATGCGTGCTGGAAATCCGTCGCGTGCAACAGGAAGCTCGTAGCAGCGGCCTTCCGATTCGTCCACGCTGGCCAATGATCGTACTGCGTTCACCCAAAGGTTGGACCGGCCCGAAAGAAGTGGATGGCAAAAAAGTTGAAGGTTTCTGGCGCTCGCATCAGGTGCCGATCGGCGACGTTAAAACGCCGGAACATTTCGCCAAATTGGAAGAATGGCTGAAGAGTTACAAGGCGGAAGAATTGTTCGACAAGAACGGCGCACTGCTGCCAGAATTGAAAGCACTGGCTCCCAAAGGCAGTCGTCGTATGAGTGCCAATCATCATGCCAATGGCGGCCTGCTACGCAAGGCGTTGCATATGCCAGACAGCAAGGATTACGCAATCGCCGTAGACAAACCTGGTACGACTACCGCAGAGAATACCCGCCCGCTGGGCAAGTTCCTGCGCGATATCATGCGCGATAACATGCACAACTTCCGTGTGTTTGGCCCGGACGAAAACAGCTCGAACAAACTCGACAACATCTACGAAGTTAGCAAGAAGACCTGGCTGGCGGATTACTTGCCGGAAGATGCGGATGGCGGTGAACTATCGCCCGATGGTCGCGTAATGGAAATGCTCTCCGAGCACACTCTGGAAGGCTGGCTGGAAGGTTATCTGCTGTCCGGTCGCCACGGTTTCTTCTCCACCTATGAAGCTTTCGTTCACGTTATCGACTCGATGTTTAACCAGCATGCAAAATGGCTCGCCATGTCCAAAGACGTGCCGTGGCGCGCGCCGGTGTCATCGCTAAATCTGCTCATTACCTCCACCGTGTGGCGGCAGGATCACAACGGTTTCACCCATCAGGATCCGGGTTTCCTCGACGTGGTGGTGAACAAGAGTCCCGAGGTTACCCGCATCTATCTGCCGCCCGATGTGAACTGCCTGCTGACGGTAGCCGAGCATTGCCTGAAGAGCACCAACTACATCAACGTCATCGTTTGCGACAAGCAAAAACATTTGCAGTTCTTGGACATGGATGCTGCTGTCAAGCACTGCACCAAAGGTATCGGCATCTGGGACTGGGCGTGCAACGATCAGGGTTCCGAGCCTGATTTAGTGGTGGCCAGCGCAGGCGACATCCCCACCAAAGAAGCCTTGGCAGCCGTGGTGCTGTTGCGCGAAAACTTCCCCGAGCTCAAGGTACGCTTCATCAACGTGGTCGATCTGTACAAACTGACACCGGCCAGCGAGCACCCGCACGGCCTCACGGACAAGGATTTCGATGGTCTGTTCACCTTGGACAAACCGGTGATGTTTAACTTCCACGGCTACCCTTGGCTGATCCACCGCCTCGCCTACCGCCGCAACAACCACAAGAATTGGCATGTGCGCGGTTACAAGGAAAAGGGCAGCATCAACACGCCGTTGGAACTGGCTATTCAGAATCAGATCGACCGTTTCAGCTTGGTGATCGACGTAATCGACCGCATTCCGGCTCTGCATGTTGCAGGAGCGCATGTGAAAGAGAAAATGCTGAACATGCAAATCGAGTGCCGTAACTATGCTTACGAACACGGCATTGACTTGCCAGAAGTGGATAACTGGACTTGGCCGTATTGAACATGGCAAGGGTAAAGGGGGAAGGGATCGCTCCTGCGTCGCTTAAGGGTAAAGGCGCGGAGGTTTTACCCTTATCCCTTCCCTCTTCTCCCTTCACAGGTTTTTAGCATGCCCACTATCCTAACCATCAACAGCGGCTCCTCCTCCATCAAAGCCAGCCTGTTCACCGCAGATGGCTCCCGGCGGAATTTTCGCTATGAACATCTGCGCGAGCATGCCTCGGCTTTTGAGCAACTGATGCACGAATTGAAAGGGCATGCTCCCGACATTGTCGGCCATCGTTTCGTGCATGGCGGGGAGATTGAAGATGCCGCTCGTTTGGTTGATGCTGCGGAGCAAGCGCGTTTGGAAAGTATCGTCCACCTCGCCCCGCTACACCTACCCGGCAACTTGATGGGCATTGATCTATGCCAGCAATATTTTGCTGTTCCGCAAATCGCCTGCTTCGATACTGCATTTCACAATACCCTGCCCGACTTGGCCAGACGTTTGCCCATTCCGCAGGAACTCGGGCTACGCCGCTTTGGTTTTCACGGTCTCAATTATGCCCATATCGCGACACAGCTCTCCGACACTCTCGGTAACAGCGCACACGGCAAAATCGTTGTTGCCCATCTGGGCAGTGGCGCGAGTCTGTGCCTGCTGGAAGATTTAAAATCCGTCGATACCACGATGGGCTACACCCCGGCAGGCGGCATTACCATGGGCACACGCAGCGGCGACCTCGATCCCGGCATCATGCTGGAGTTGTCAAAACGTTTTGATGCCACGCAATTAAGCGACATCGTCTTTCACAAAATGGGCTTGCTGGCTTTGTCCAACGGAGAAAGCAGCGAAATGAACGAGCTACTTTCAAGCGCTAGCAAAGCAGCCGGATTTGCGGTCGATTATTTTTGCTATCAGGTGCGCGCGGCTATTGGCAGTCTTGCCGCCAAATCCGGCGGAATCGATGCCCTCGTGTTCACCGGAGGTATCGGCGAACATGCAGCAGTAATTCGTGAAAAGATTTGCGCACCGCTGGATTTTCTGGGATTCTCGCTGAACGACCAAGCAAATCAAACCGGGGCGCTCAGGATCGAACAATCAGGTGCAAAACCCACACTAGTCATAGCAGCCGATGAGGAAGCAATGATCCGCCGCCTCTGTCTTGGATTCGATCATTAACTTCAGCCGCTAAAAATAAATTTTTAGCGGTGCCCTTCCTTATTCTTCCTGCACCGGTTTCACATCCCAAATATCTTTGGCGTACTGCGCAATGGTGCGATCACTGGAAAATTTCCCCATGTTGGCCACATTGAGAATAGCTTTTTTCACCCATTGCTCCTGATCTTTATACGCTTCCCCAACCTCTCTTTGACAGGCGATGTAAGACGCATAATCAGCCAGCAATAAATACTGATCGCCGCGATGCAACAGGTTATCCAAAATCGGTTTGAAACGATCAGGCTCGCTCGGTGAAAAGAAACCGGAACCGATCATGCTTAATACCTCGCGCAGTTCGGCGTTGGCATTGTAATAGTCCCAGGGTTGGTAGCCTTGGGCTTGCAGGCTGGCCACTTCGTCCGCAGTGAGTCCGAAGATGAAGATATTTTCATCCCCCACCTCTTCGCCGATTTCAACATTTGCCCCATCCAGAGTGCCGATAGTCAATGCGCCATTCAGCGACAGTTTCATATTGCCGGTGCCGGAGGCTTCCGTACCCGCAGTAGAAATTTGTTCGGACAAATCGGCTGCAGGCACAATGAACTCGGCACTGGACACATCGTAATTCGGAAGAAATACGACTTTCAGCTGCCCCTTTACCTGCGGATCATTGTTGACCGTATCGGCCACGTCATTGATGAGCTTGATGATGAGCTTGGCTACCGCATAGCCGGGAGCCGCTTTGCCACCGAATATCACCGTGCGCGGCACACACTCCTCGCCACGACGAATACGGCAGTACAAGGTAACGATGTGCAGTACATTGAGCAGTTGTCGCTTGTATTCATGGATGCGCTTTATTTGCACATCGAAGAGTGAATCGACATTCACATCCAGATCAAGTTTCTGTTTAATCAGACTGGCGAGACGAACTTTATTCGCCCGCTTGATGTTCGTAAATTGCTTGCGAAAAGTCGCATCTTTCGCCAATGGAATGAGCTTTTTCAACTGGCTCAAGTCTTTGATCCAGCCCTTGCCGATTTTGGAAGAAATCAATTCCGCCAGCGGAGGATTAGATTGATTCAACCAGCGACGCGGCGTAATGCCGTTCGTCATATTGACAATCTTGCCTGGATAGAAACGGTCAAAGTCTGCAAAGATAGTCTGCTTCATCAGCCGGGTATGAATCGCCGCCACACCATTCACTTTGTGACTGCCGACAATCGCCAGATGAGCCATGCGTATGCGCTTGCCGCCATCCTCCGAGATGATGGACATACGCCGCAATATATCGCAATCCCCCGGAAACTGATGCCGTACTTCATTCAAAAAACGATGATTGATTTCGTAAATGATCTGCAAATGGCGCGGCAGGATGTGCTCGAACATGGCGACAGGCCAAGTCTCCAACGCTTCCGGCATCAGTGTGTGGTTGGTATAGGAAAAAGTACGGACAGTAATATCCCAAGCTTTATCCCAGGAAATCTTATGCAGATCTACTAATACTCTCATCAACTCGGCGATGGAAATTGCGGGATGAGTATCGTTCAACTGGATCGCAACCTTATCCGGCAAGGCATCAAAATCCTGATGATCTTTTTGATAACGATACAGAATGTCCTGCAATGAAGCGCAAGTGAAAAAATATTGCTGCTTCAGGCGCAACTCATGCCCCATCTGCGTTGAGTCGTTTGGATAAAGTACTTTTGACAGATTCTCGGAACGGTCTTTGTCTTCCACCGATTTGATGTAATCGCCCTGATTGAAAAAACCCAGATCGAAATCTCGCGAAGATTTGGCTGCCCACAAACGCATATTATTTACCGTGCGGGTTCCATATCCCGGAATCGGCGTATCGTGAGCCATCGCCATGACATCATCCGTATCCATCCACTGGTAACGCGCAACGTCTTTATCATCGGTATATTCCGTGACGTGCCCGTGAAACTTCACCTGATACAAAACTTCGGGGCGGGAGAATTCCCACGGATTGCCGTAACGCAACCAGTTATCGGGGTGCTCAACTTGCCGGCCATTTTCGATATGCTGTTGGAACATGCCGTACTCGTAACGAATACCGTAACCGTAACCCGGCAAATCAAGCGTCGCCATAGAGTCCAGGAAACAGGCAGCCAAACGACCAAGTCCACCATTACCCAAGGCCGCATCGTATTCGGCATCGCGCAACTTTTCTAAATTCACTCCCAAATCTTGCAGTGCTTCACGCGTAGGCTGATCCAGTTCCAAATTATGCAGGCTGTTCATCAGCGAGCGCCCCATCAGGAATTCCATGGAAAAATAATAGATGCGCTTGACATCATTATCGTAGTAGCTGCGCATGGTATCCATCCAGCGGTCGATCAAATGGTCGCGCACCACATATGCCGACGTAAAAAACCAGTCTCTTTCGGTGGCGGTAATCGGATCTTTGCCTACCGCATAAGTCAATCGCTCTGAAAGCGCATTTTTTATTGAGTCTACATCGGTCGCTTTTCCATCATGCCGGACGTTCGCTTTTTTTGAATTGACTGACATACTTTTCCCCTCCGGTTAGAATGCAGAACAAATTTTGTTACCCTAATTTTTGAGCCTGTAGACTTGCTCCCAACAATCCGACTTGCGGATTCGTGACGATAGCCAGAGGTAGCCTCGCCAGCAACGTAGCGAAGCGCCCCTTGTCCAGAAAAGCGTGCATAAACCCGCCCTGCTGCATCTGCGCTTGAATTTTCGCCGCGATTCCCCCTGCCACATAAATACCTCCGTGCGGCAAAGCGGCTAACGCAATATTGCCCACAAACGCGCCATAAATCTCTGTGAATATTTCCAGCGATTGCATCGCAATGCTGTCTCTCTGTTCGGTCGCAAAATGCGCGATGGCGGCAGCAGCATCGCCATCCTTTATCGCAGCGATTAAATCGGGCGATGGCGAAGCGTAGTGACCATCGCGTAAAAATTCGAAAATCGCAATCAGTCCCGGACCGGAAACAATGCGCTCATAGGAAACATGTCCGTGACGTTGTTGCAGATAGCTCAACAGTGCATACTGCAACTCATTGACCGGTGCAAAATCAACATGCCCGCCTTCGGATGGATGAACCTGATAACCTCGCTCAGTCCAGCTTAGCCAAGCTACGCCCAAACCGGTTCCCGCACCAACTACAATACGGACACCTCGCGCCTGTGCTTCGCCTTGCTGCAAGGAGAGTAAGTCCCCTTCCTCCAATGCGGCGACACCCAAACCGACTGCTGCAAAATCATTGATAAGTGAAACGCACTCAATATTGAAACGTGCAGCAAGAAAATCAGCATCAACCTCCCACGGCAAATTGGTGAGTTGTGCTTTGCGTGCAGAAACCGGCCCTGCCACAGCGAAGCAAGCAGAAGCGAGCTCTTGAATAGCCGCCTCTTGCAAGAAGGCTTCCACGATCTCTGCCAAGCCCGCGTAGTCGGCGCATGGATAGGATTTGCACAGCACCGGGGTACGCTCTTGCCCTGCTTTGAAAACCTGCAACAGGGTCTTCGTACCGCCGATGTCGCCTGCCAGAAAGTAACTCATAAATGTTAATCCTAGAAAAAGCTGTTGTCCACGAAAGGCACGAAAAACACGAAAAAACTCAGAGAACTTTATACTACGAAACATAACCCTCCGAAGAACTTTTGGCCGGGCACCCGGATGGGTGAATCACCGAACGAATGCAACCTCCAGTTTTATTTCGTGCCTTTCGTGGATGAGTCGCCGTTTTTAGGTTAATACGCCTGTATATCCGCACCGTCCAGATTCAGTGAGTGACGCCAGAACTGATCGTCCCGATCAAACAAGCGATAGGTTCCGCGCGGTCCCCAGCTTCCCGCCTGATAGGTATTGATGAACTCGCGCTCCATAGCCCACACTTTGAGCACCGGGTCGACCACGCGCCAAGCCGCCTCCACTTCGTCGATACGCAAGAACAAAGAATGGTCACCCAGCATCACGTCCAGCAGCAAGCCCTCATACGCATCGTACTCTTCATCAGTTTCTTTGCGATAGGTCGCATCCAGACTCATGGTGCGCGTGTGCATATCCAGCCCCGGCACCTTCACCTGCATTTCCATCTTCAAACAATCATCCGGTTGAATACCCATCATGATCCAATTCGGCCGCGATGGTCCTTGTCGTGTGCGTCGCAGCAAATCTTGTGGTGGATTTTTAAAACGAATACAGATGGCAGAACTGTTTTCCGCCATGCGTTTGCCGGTGCGCAAATAAAACGGCACGCCAGCCCAGCGCCAATTGTCGACAAACAATTTTAAGGCGGCATAAGTCTCGGTGGTGCTATCTGCTGCCACATTCTTTTCTTCGTGATAGCCGGGAACAGTTTTTCCATCAATCACACCGCTGGCATATTGCCCTCGAAACGCATGTGCATGCACGGCATTCTGCGTTATCGGGCGAATCGCCTTCAGCACTTTCACTTTCTCATCGCGCAAATGTTCCGCCGTTAGCGAAACCGGCGGCTCCATCGCCACCAGCGCCAACAGTTGCATCAAGTGGCTCTGGATCATGTCGCGCAGTGCGCCCGCTCCCTCGTAGTAATCCGCACGTCCTTCGATACCCAAAGTCTCGGAATGAGTGATCTGCACATGATCAATGTAATGATGATTCCACAACGGCTCCAGCAGCATATTGGCGAAGCGGAACACCATCACATTCTGCACCGTACCTTTGCCCAGATAATGGTCGATACGATAGATTTGCGGCTCATCCAAATGCCGGTACAAACTGGCTTGCAGCGTTTGCGCGCTGAGCAAATCGTAGCCGAACGGTTTCTCCACCACCACTCGACGCCAGCCGCTAGTCTCTTTGAGCAGTCCTACATTGCCAAGTTTTTCAACGATTTTCGGATAATCCGCCGGACGTACCGCCATGTAGTACACCACGTTGGGAGGAAAATCTGTGTTGCCATCCAGCAGCTCTTGCAAACGCGTATAGGCGTCATCGTCGCCGGGAGGAATGGCAAAGTAATGCCAGCGCTGGCAAAAACGTTTTAACGCATCTTCGTCTATTCCCTTGGCGTAAACACCCCGCAAAATATCAGTCACTAATTTCACCCACTCATCGCCCGTGCGCACCACAATATCGCAGCCCAATATCACCATCTGCTCGGGCAGGCGTTTGGCAATTTCCAAGCGGAATAATGCGGGAATAAGTTTGCGTTGGCTCAAATTGCCGCCCGCACCGAAGATCGCCAGAGTACAGGGTTCAATGATCTTCATTTTGATTCACCCGCGTGTTTGACAGCGTGCCCGCCAAAGGCATTGCGCATGGTGGAAAGTAGACGGTAGCCGTAACCGGTTTGATTCTGGCTGTTGAAGCGCATCTGCAACGCCAGCGTCAACACAGGTGCCGCCACGCCCTGATCGATCGACTCGACCACCGTCCAGCGCCCCTCACCGGAATCCGGTACAAATGGCGCGATATTCACTAGTGCCTGATCGACCTTCAATGCTTCCGCTGTCAGATCGAGCAGCCAACTGCGCACCACCGAACTGTGCCGCCACAACTCGGTGATCTGCGCCAGATCCAAATTAAATTCCTGCTTGCCGCGCAACAACTCCAGCCCTTNNGATGCCGTTGTGGATCATCTTGGTGAAGTGGCCGGAACCGACAGGTCCGACATGTGCCCAGCCTCTGTCTTTCGCAGGCGCGAGTGCTTGCAGGATCGGTGTCATAGTCTTCGCCACATCGTCGGTTGCGCCCACCATCAGGCAATAACCGTTCTCCAGCCCCCAGATACCGCCCGAGGTACCCGAGTCCATAAAACCGATACCCTGCGCCGCCAACAAGGCTCCGCGTCGCTGGCTATCGTGATAATTCGAATTGCCGCCATCCACGATGATATCGCCTTTGCCCAATAGCGGAATCAGCGCTTGAATCTGCTGTTCGGTTGGCTCGCCGCTGGGCAGCATCAGCCACACAATGCGCGGGCTGGATAATTTGGACACCGCATCTTCCACCGAACTCGCGGCCAGCATGCCCGCCTCCTTGGTAAGTTGCGATACCACTTCACCTGAACGGTCAAACCCCACAACGTCGATGTTTCCCCGACGCAGGCGACGCACCATATTGCCGCCCATCTTGCCTAGTCCTATCATCGCCATGCGCATTGCTTTTCCCCTTAAATAACTCTTCCCCTGAAAATATCTGCCCAATTGAGCCACCCCGCCGTAGAATCATACTCGATACCACCATTTTATTGGACGATTCTTATGCCTGTATTACACCATAGCAAACCAGCACAAAATTGCCGTTGGCATGCTTTCAAAAATGCAGACGAACTTGAACAGGCTGCCGTAGCCAGAATACTGAGCGCCGCACAACAGGCCATTGAGGATCGGGGCGCATTCCATATCGTATTAGCGGGCGGCACAACACCCAAGAAGGTATACGAGGCTCTGCGCGATGCAAAGGCCGAATGGGCTGCATGGCATATCTATTTTGGCGACGAGCGCTGTTTTCCGCGCGAACATGCCGAACGCAATAGCCGCATGGCTGCATTGGCCTGGCTGGATCATGTCTCCATCCCTGCCGCACAAATCCATCCTATTCCGACTGAAGAAGGTGCCACTGTTGCGGCTGAAAAATATGCTGCGCTGGTAAATAAAGTAAACTCTTTTGACTTGGTGTTACTCGGACTGGGCGAAGACGGGCATACCGCAAGCTTGTTCCCGCAACATGATGCGGGCGACTCTGCCGATGCCCCGTCCACTTTGATCGTATCAGATGCGCCAAAACCACCGCCGCAACGTGTCTCGCTCAGCGCCCGGCGTTTGAGTGCAACCAGACGACTCATTTTTTTAGTTACCGGCAATAGCAAAGCCCAAGCCGTCAAAGATTGGCGTTCGGGGAGAGCCATCCCGGCAACAAGGGTCATGCCGGAAAGTGGCGTGGATATCTATATTGAAAGTGCCCTGTTTGATGGAGAATAACTCTTGAGGTCGCAAACTATCAAACCTTTGCTAGACTGCTGGCGGCTAAAATCTAATCGCAGCTTTCTGGCGACGAATATTCAGGGGTGAAGCGGACTTTGACATCTGCGATGTATGACAGGCAGAAGCCGACCAAAAACGGAACTTCGCACGTCCCTCCCTCTTTATTTATTAAGTCAGGTATTGCACTTAAAATCTGGACTCGCGAATTATGACACTCGCTGAAATTAAAGAATTACTGCTGTGGAGTACCTGCATTAACTACGCAATACTATTTACTTGGTTTGGAGTATTCATATTCTTTCGTGAGCAACTGTATAGGTTTCATGCATGTTTTTTTACGCTGTCAGATGAAACATTCGACGCAATTCATTATAGTGGCATGGCAGTTTAGAAAATCGGAATTTTGCTGCTTAATTTAGTTCCGCTGATTGCTGTAACCATCGCATTAAATTCCGCTGCATAATAATTTCAGGACAGCTATTTAAAGATGAATAAAATGGAATTGGCCAATCATGCATTCGATGTGTTTGAAAAGTTTCAACGTGGTGACTTTTTGGGTTGGGACGAGGATTGGACAGTAATGAGTGACCTGCATTGAACAAGGAGTACTCAATTCGTTTTTGAATCTGATGGCGATATTTCACCACGTGAGTTAGAGCTGCATATCATGTTTAGTCAAGACGATTCTATTGATGAAATCTATTCGATCATTTCGAATGATAACGACGACATCATCAAAGATATGCCACTCGCTTTACTATACTCATAGCAAATTTATCCAATACGGTTGGACGCAGTTATATGACGGGTCGCATGGAGTACAATTAATGCTCTCTCAATACGCTCTTCACCAATACACAGGAGACACCTTATGAGAATCTTTCCTAGACTTGCATTTCTTTTCATGGCCTGGACTACGGTCCTGAGCCTGCAAGGAAACCTAGCAATTGCGGCTGAAACGCCGGATGCGTCCAAGATTCCTGTAAAGAGTGAACTTTCTGTTGACCGTGGGCGAACCGCAGTTCTGATCATGGATTACGAGAACGACATCATAAACATGCTCCCTGAAAAATCTCGGGCACCTCTACTGGACAAAGCTAGCGCAATCCTCAAAAGCGCTCGTCTAGCCCATATACCGGTCATTTACGTGGTCGTGCGTTTTCGGAATGGTTATCCCGAAATCAATCCTCAGAACAAACGATTCAGTGCCGTCAAGGAAAAGGGATTTGTGCGGGAGGGAACTCCGGGTGCGGATATCCATGCGCAGATTGCTCCCCAGCCAGGAGATATCGTGGTCACAAAACGTCGTGTGGGTGCGTTCTCCACCACTGATTTGGAATCGATTATTCGAGCCAACAACATCACCACACTTGCGATGTTCGGTATTTCCACAAGTGGAGTTGTCCTTTCAACGGTGCGCTGGGCTGCCGACATGGACTACCAGATCGTCGTCGTATCAGATGCCTGCGCCGACTTTGATGCAGAGGTACATCGCGTGCTGACTGAAAAGGTGTTCCCAGGGCAGGCTACAGTTGTGTCCACACAAGAATTTTTACGGGCGCTCGGTAGTAATACTTCACAATGACATACCATTTCGGTTAGCCATCAGTGGACTCAGCCATTGACAAAATGGTGCTACCGGTCAGCATGGGACAGTCAATGGTAGCAAACAGTTTTAGGAAGAGAAATTGATGAAGCTATATCGTTATTTAACTGGCCCTGATGACGTAGAATTTTGTAAGAGGGTTTCATCTGCTCTTAATAAAGGCTGGGAACTATATGGCTCTCCCACGTTATCATTCAATGGAAAAAGCGTTATTGCAGGCCAAGCCATAGTCAAAGAAGCTGAGGGGGAGTTTTCAGATGATATCGATTTGCCTAATATGTAAATCGCAATTGATATGTCTGCTAGCCTTCACATAGCTGTCGTTAGTCTCAGCCAACAGCGAACTGGCGCTAACAGCTTATGGCTAGCTGGTGCCGAAAGATGAAAGTTAAAGTGAAGGCCGTTGCTTGCTCAACAAGAGACAAACGGCAAGTAAAATAACGAATGAGTAGGTTCGGCCATCTAGGGACATTCGCGACTGGCCGCTCTTCGGCAATCTAAATATTATGACGTGACAGGATCGAGTAGTGAGGGGAGTCACTTGCACTTCGCTACTCGCGAGCTGTAACGAATTAAGCCACAGCCTCGTCCACCAACTCCATATCGCGACTGCTCATTAGTTTCTCAATATCGACCAAGATCAACATACGCTGATCGACAGTACCCAAGCCCATGATGTATCGGGTATCGAGTGATGTAGAGAGCGAGGGTGCGCTAACAGACAGAGACATCATTTCTGCATAGGCAACATCTAATTTCAGTTTCTGCGGTCACGTTTTTTGTATTCCCGCTGTAACCAGACAGAAATACCACACCCGAGAAGATTTGATTAAACCTGCATGACGCATTTTGACAGGAGCTATTTTTTGAATATGTTTGAAGTCAGAATTCATGGGCGCGGCGGACAAGGCGTGGTGACCGGAGCGGAAATACTGTCCATCGCCGCCTTTTTGCAAGGCAGTCATGCACAAGCTTTCCCCAGCTTCGGCTCGGAACGCACGGGCGCGCCGGTTGTTTCGTTTTGCCGCATCTGTGACCGTGAAATCCGCTTGCGCGAGCCTGTCATGCAGCCCGATGCACTCATCATTCAGGATCCCACCTTGTTACACCAAGTGGATGTCTTCAGCGGTTTGAAGCCAGACGGCTATGTCCTGATCAACACTTCCCGCAGTTTCAACGAACTGAATATCGGTGAGATCGCCAGTGGACGCCGTGCGGAGCGCATGTGTACTGTCCCCGCTAACGATCTGGCAATGAAACATATTGGCCGTCCGCTGCCGAATGTCGCATTGCTCGGCGGTTTCTGCGCGCTTAGCGGACTGATTAAGCTGGATTCGCTGGCTGCCGCTGTGCGCGAGAAATTCTCCGGCAAGGTGGCCGATGCCAACATCGCCGCCGCAACTGCCGCCTATGATTTTGTGCAACATAAAATGCAGGAGGTCACCCATGTCGCTTAAGCAATGTGAAGGCTCGCACGCGGTTGCCGCTGCTGTGGCGCTGTGCCGACCCGAGGTAATCTGCGCCTATCCGATTTCGCCGCAAACCCACATCGTCGAAGGCTTGGGAAAGATGGTCAAGGCGGGCGAATTATCCCCGTGCGAATTCATCAACGTCGAATCTGAATTCGCCGCCATGTCGGTAGCCATCGGAGCATCGGCTGCCGGTGCAAGAGCCTATACAGCAACTGCATCGCAGGGACTGTTGTTCATGGTCGAGGCGGTTTACAACGCTTCCGGTCTCGGCCTGCCGATAGTCATGACCGTGGCCAACCGCGCTATCGGCGCACCGATCAATATCTGGAATGACCATTCAGACTCCATGTCACAACGCGATTGCGGCTGGATACAATTGTTTGCCGAGACCAATCAGGAAGCGCTCGATTTGCACATACAGGCTTTTCGCTTGGGTGAAGAACTGTCGCTTCCGGTGATGGTATGCATGGACGGCTTCATCCTTACCCATGCTTACGAGCGCGTGGACATACCGACGCAGGCGCAGGTTGACGAGTATCTGCCAGCGTTTTCACCGCGCCAGGTTCTTGACCCGAGTAAACCGATTTCGATAGGCGCGATGGTTGGCCCCGAAGCGTTCACTGAGGTGCGTTATCTTGCCCATGCCAAACAGATGCAGGCTCTGGAGCTGATCCCGCAACATGCCGCCGAGTTCATGAAAATATTCGGACGCGAATCCGGCGGACTGGTGCGGCCATATCGTTGCGAAGATGCCGAAACCATCGTGGTCGCTCTCGGTTCGGTGCTCGGCACCATCAAGGACACCATTGATGAGATGCGCGATGAAGGACACCAGATCGGCGCGCTGGGTATCATTTCATTCCGCCCGTTCCCACTGGCTGCGGTACGCGAAGCGTTGCAGCATGCCAAGCGGGTGGTAGTTCTGGAAAAAAGCCTTGCAGTAGGCATCGGCGGCATCGTTTCGACCGATGTGCGCATGGCGCTGTCCGGCCTGCATCTGCAAGGCTATACCGTGATTGCCGGGCTGGGCGGGCGCGCGATTACCAAGGTATCGCTGCACAAATTATTCTGCCTGGCTGAAAAGGATGAACTGGAGCGCCTAACCTTTCTCGATCTTGATCACAACATCGTCAATCGCGAACTGGAGCGCCAAAAGCAGAAACGTCGTTCCGGCCCAATAGCCGAGAATATGTTGCGCGATGTCGGCGTAATTGCCGCGAGAATTTCCTGAGGAGGATGCCATGCCATTCCAACCCGTCAAGTTTTATCAAACGGGCACCTTTACAGTTGGCAACCGCCTGCTCTCACCCGAAGAGCGTAGCGTGCAGGCTAACATGCGCCGCACCAATTCGCTCAACTCCGGCCACCGCGCCTGTCAAGGCTGCGGTGAAGCACTGGGCGCACGCTATGCCATCGATGCCGCGATGCAGGCTTGCAACAACCAGCTTATTGCGGCGAATGCCACAGGCTGCCTGGAAGTGTTTTCCACACCCTACCCGGAAACCTCGTGGCAGATTCCATGGATACATTCGGTATTCGGTAACGCCGCAGCGGTCGCCACGGGCATTGCTGCGGCGATGAAAGTCAAGGGGCGCCACGATGTGCGCGTGATTGCCCAGGGCGGAGACGGCGGCACCACCGACATCGGTTTCGGNNTACGACAACGAGGCTTACATGAACACAGGCGTGCAGCGCTCCAGCGCCACGCCGCCAGCCGCACGTACCTCTACCACCATGGCGGTGGGGCCGGAGCCAGGCAACGTTTTCGGCCAAGGCAAGAACGTGCCGCAGATTGCCATGGCACACAACATTCCCTATGTCGCCACTGCCACCGTGGCTGATTTGCACGATCTCGAATACAAAGTCACCAAGGCGATGGGCATGCATGGCGCACGCTACATTCACATCTTTGTTCCTTGCCCGCTCGGATGGGGGGCCACTTCCGAAGACACAATCAAACTGGCGCGACTGGTCAAAGAAACCGGATTGTTCGCGGTGTATGAGGCCGAGCATGGCGAAGTCACCGGCGTTTCAAAAATCCGCAGACGGGTGCCGGTCGAAGAATATCTCAAGCTGCAAAAGCGCTTCGCCCACCTGTTCGGCAAGACACCGGCACTGGAAACTATTGCCCGCATCCAGGCGATGGCGGATCGGAATATACGGAAATTCGGCTTGCTTGAAGAAGGAGTCAGCGCATGAACAAACCTTTTGCCATTACGCTGGATCCTGGCTCTTCACTCGCCAACCATACCGGCTCCTGGCGTACATCGCGCCCGCTCTATGTGGATCGCCTGCCACCCTGCAACAACGCTTGCCCGTCCGGCGAGAACATTCAGGGTTGGTTGTACCATGCCGAATCCGGCGACTACGAAGCAGCTTGGCGCGTGCTGGTGCTAGACAATCCGCTGCCCGCAGTGATGGGGAGGGTCTGTTATCACCCGTGCGAGACTTCCTGTAATCGTGGTCAGGTCGATACCGCAGTCGGCATCAATTCGGTGGAACGATTCCTTGGCGACGAGGCGATCAAGTGTAGCTGGAAATTTGATGCGCCTGCGCAGACCACCGGCAAGAAAATATTGATCGTCGGCGCAGGCCCTTCCGGTTTGTCCGCCGCCTACCATCTGGCGCGCCTCGGCCATCAAGTCACCATCAGCGATGCCGGGCCATACGCGGGCGGCATGATGCGTTTCGGTATTCCAAAATACCGCCTGCCGCGCGAAATACTAGATGCTGAAGTGCAACGCATACTCGACATGGGGATCACGCTCAAGCTCAACAGCAAAGTTGATAACATCCTTGATGCCATGAAAATTGGCGGCTTCGATGCGGCTTTTCTCGCCGTCGGCGCACATATCGGCAAACGTGCCTTCATCCCGGCAGGCACGGCAGCAAAAGTCCTCGACGCTGTATCAGTTCTGCGCTCGATGGAAGGCGAAGAGAAGCCCATGCTGGGGCGGCGTGTGGTGATCTATGGCGGCGGCAACACAGCTATGGACGTGGCACGCACCGCCAAGCGTCTGGGTGCCACCGATGCAATTATCGTCTATCGGCGCACCCGCGAGAAAATGCCCGCACACGATTTTGAAGTCGAGGAAGCGCTACAGGAAGGTATCCAGATCAAGTGGCTGTCCACCATTAAAAATGTCAGCAACGAAGGTGCCCTGACTATTGAAAAGATGGAACTGGATGAAAAGGGTTTCCCGCAACCGACCGGCGAATTCGAAACACTGGAGTCTGACTCGCTCGTACTGGCGCTCGGTCAGGATGTTGACCTGTCTTTGCTTAACGGTGTGCCGGGGCTTGAAATCAAGGATGGTGTGGTACAGGTTGCAAGCAATATGATGACCGGTCATGCGGGTATTTTCGCCGGAGGCGACATGGTGCCGTCCGAGCGCACGATGACAGTGGGGATCGGCCACGGCAAGAAAGCGGCGCGCAATATCGACGCATGGCTAAGGGCTGAAACTTATGCGGCAGAGCCGAAACATGAACTGGCCGCCTACGAAAAACTCAATCCCTGGTATTACGCCGATGCGCCGCAAACCGTGCGTCCGATGCTGGACGTGCTGCGTCGCCAGTCCACCTTCGAAGAAGTGCAGGGCGGCCTTGACGAATCTAACGCGCTGTTCGAAGCGCGTCGCTGCATGTCCTGCGGCAACTGCTTCGAATGCGATAACTGCTACGGCGTCTGCCCGGATAACGCGGTAATCAAGCTCGGTCCCGGCAAGCGCTTTGCGTTCGATTACGACTACTGCAAAGGTTGCGGCATATGCGTCGCCGAATGCCCGTGCGGGGCAATCAAGATGGTGCCTGAAGATATTTAGGCGGAAATAATTAACTACGGAAATTGGGGAACATAATGTCAAAAAATAATAACGCGCAGGTACTTCAGGGCATGGGAGCCTTACCCTGTGCAGACGGAGTAGGCTTTCGCGTATGGGCTCCGCACGCAAAAAAAGTTTACGTGACTGGAACCTTCAACCATTGGAAAAAAACCTCAACACCGTTGCTCAGCGAAAAGAATGGCTACTGGTTTGCCAAGATACCCGAGGCAAAAACAGGAGATGAATACAGATACCTGATTCATGGCCCCAATGGTGTCCTATCCAGAATTGATCCCTATGCCAGACAGGTGACGAACTCAGTAGGTAATGGCGTTATCTATGATGCCAAGGAATTCGACTGGGGCAATCACGAATTTCATATGGCGACCGGAAATGAGCTTGTCATTTACGAGATGCATATCGGCACCTTCAACGTCAAAGAAAAAGGTCGGCCGGGTACATTCGATAGTGCCATCGAAAAGTTCGCCTATCTCAATGAGCTGGGCATCAATGCCATCGAAGTAATGCCGGTCATGGAATTCCCCGGAGATTTTTCATGGGGCTACGATCCCTCACAACTGTTTGCCATCAAGAGTGTTTACGGAGGCCCGGATGGTTTTAAGCGCTTTGTGAAGGCTGCTCACGAACATGGAATCGCTGTCATCGTCGATGTTATTTACAATCACTTGGGACCTAACGATCTTGACCTGTGGCAGTTTGATGGCTGGAGCGAAAACGGCAAGGGCGGGAACTATTTCTATAACGACCATCGCTCGAATACGCCATGGGGTGAAACTCGTCCCGATTATGGCAGAGCTGAAGTGCGTCAATATCTGCTCGATCACGCTTTGATGTGGTTCGAGGAGTGCCGCGTCGATGGCCTGCGCTGGGACATGATTGTGTATATCAAAAGCATCGACGGTAACGACAATAATCCGGCCAATGACATCCCTGAAGGCTGGAGCCTGATGCAGTGGATCAATAGTGAAATCCAAAGACAATTTCCCGGCAAGATATGCATCGCC
This sequence comes from Gallionellaceae bacterium, assembly GCA_003151655.1. GTDB lineage: Bacteria > Pseudomonadota > Gammaproteobacteria > Burkholderiales > Gallionellaceae > PALSA-1006. Next base: position 39,641 of record PLYB01000163.1, read on the forward strand.
GAAGGGATGCACAAGAACAATTGGATCACCGAAAACGCGGGATCGGGTGGCGCAGGCTTTAATGCGCAATGGGATGCCGATTTTGTTCACCATGTTCGCACAGCCGTTATTATCGGTGATGATAACTCTCGCGATCTCGGCGCTGTCAGCAAAGCCATTGAGCATCGCTATGATATGGACGCCTTCAAACGGATTATTTATACCGAGTCTCATGATGAGGTCGCTAATGGTCGAGCCAGATTGCCCGAGGACATCTGGACGGGCAAGGCGGATAGCTGGTTTTCCAGAAAACGTTCAACCTTGGCCGCAGCTCTTGTTCTGACTTCGCCCGGTATCCCGATGATTTTTGAAGGGCAGGAGTTGCTCGAAGATCAGTGGTTTCGGGATACGGTAGCAATCGACTGGTCTAGGGCTGAAAGCAAATTCGGTATTCTCGCTATGTACCGCGACCTGATTGCTTTACGGCGAAATTTATCAGGTGTGACACGGGGATTGTGCGGGCAAAATATCCATCTTTATCATTTTGACGATGGAGCCAAGATCATCGCTTTCCATCGCTGGGACAAACAAGGCCAGAAAGATAGCGTTGTTGTGGTGGTGAATATGATGAATCAAATTCGCGATGGATATGCCATCGGTTTTCCTCGGGCAGGGTTGTGGAAAGCGCGGTTTAACAGTGACTCGCATAACTACGGCCAGGATTTTACCAATCATCCCACGCCTGATGTAGAAGCACATAAGGAAAATAATGACGGGCTGCCTTGCTCCGGCAAAATCAATATCGGGCCATACACGGTGGTAATTTATTCGCAGGATAAATAGACACCCAATCAGCATTCTTTAGTTTGATCTTGTCGCCTTCGTTTACTCAGAACTGATTGAATATTCATCGATCTCCTTTCTGGTTGTTCGTTTGCGCATCTTGCTGCTGGGGTGTTGTAAGCGCTTCAAAACCCGAAATGACATCGAATAATTCTTCGTCGATTCCGCTTTGGCGCAGGCGGTGGAATGTGCGGTTCAAATCTTCCAGCAGTTCATCGATGTTCTTTTCGGCGCGCTGCATTGCGGCCAGGCGGCTGGCATTTTCGCTGGCGAGCGATTCCGCGCAGGCGCTGAACAGCGATACAAAAAGATATTCGCGTACCAGCGCCTTTAATGTTTGTATGCCTCCACCGATGACTTCTGGCAAATTGCCTGTGGGCCATTGGATTGCAGCCAGATCGCTCCTCCACGCCTCGTCCAGCGGCAGCAGCCGCTGACTCACGGGGAAATAGATCGCCCCGGTTTTGGGTTGGTTATGAAACACATAAACCTGCGCGATTTCGTCCTTTTCACGGCGAGTTTCTATTTCGATCAGTATCTGTCCGACCAGCGGTGTAATCGCGCTTATGGAATTCGGCAAGGTGAAACCGGCTAACGGCGACAGTTCGGTTTCCTCAAGACGGGATTGGATGCGTTCGCCTACAGACCAGACAATCTTTTTGCCCCGAAGTTTTCCTAACGTATCGACGACAAACTCGACCAGTACTTGATTGAATTGACCGACCAGTCCCTGATCCGATCCAAACACGATCACGCCGATTGCATCTTTTTCTTGATGCGTTTTTATGGTGGTGGTTGCTGCTGGCGGCGGCTGATCTTGACGCAGACAGGCAGACAGACCCAGTTGCACCGTCCGGTAATAATCACCCAGGGAGCGCACTGCATTCTCGTATTGTCCGATGTTTGATGCCGCCACAGCCTTCATCGTGCGCACTACGGATTCGAGATCACCGGCACTGGCGATCTTGTGGCGCAGGCTGGCAGCGGATTCGCTCATGGTGCTTCCTTTGCATCGGCCTTGGGCTGAAAAGGCCCGAGCGCCTGACGGGCGATGTCGATTATTTTATTTCTATCTTCATCACTCAGCTTGTCGGCCGTATCCAGCCGTGTACATATCTCTTCCGGGATTGTGGCGGCAGCCTTGTGCACGGCCTGCTCGGCATCTTTCATCTTGTCCAGCGGCACGCTATCAAAAAGTTCTGCTATCAAGGCCAGCAGCACGGCGATTTG
>PLYB01000010.1 GCA_003151655.1 Gallionellaceae bacterium
GTAGGAGCGAGCTTGCTCGCGAAGTGACCTCGCCAGCGAGCTGGCTCCTACGATGAGGTATAGGATTCACGATTTGTGAAAAGCGTGGGCGTTTAAAATATTAAGGAGCATCGTTTGCAACCGAATCCGCAGATAGAAACGCTAGGCAGCTTGTTGCAGATCGAACAGGATGTGCGTCAGGCGCAAAGCGAAAACGCGGTCGAATTTATTGCGGTGAATGATACCTGGCGGATTTTGCATTATCGTCAGGCAGCGCTCTGGCGTATGGAGGAGGGGGGGCATCCGGCGGTGAAGCTGGTTTCCGGTCTTGCCGACTTGCCGGGTGACTCTCCCTATCGTCAATGGCTGAATCAGGCGATTCGTCAGGTGGCTGGCAATGCACCCGCAGGAAAGGTTCAAGTCGTTAGCGTCGATGCGCTGCCCGATGAGTTGAAAGAGGGCTGGCTGGAGTGGATGCCGATTGCGGCGGTGGTGATTGAGTTGCCTTCGCCCAACGGGAAAACCGTTGGCGGTCTTTGGTTGGCGGTCGAGAATGTTCCGCATGAAGCAGAGCTGGCACTTATCGAGCGTTTGTCTTGGGTATACGGTCAGGCATTGTGGGCTTGGCGACCTTTCGCGCCGGTGTGGCGCAAATGGCTGGCAGATATAAAGCAAAAAAAACATCTCAAAAAATACGGTTTGGTATGCGCAGTGGTTGCCCTGTTTCCGATGCGACTTACCGTGTTGGCTCCTGCGGAAATAATCGGAAAAGATGCGAAGCTGATCGGTGCGCCGATGGACGGGGTGGTGGCCAAGTTTTTTGTGAACCCGAATCAGTCGGTGAAAGTGGGCGATCTCATTTTTAGTCTGGATGATACCTCCGTACGCAATCGCAATGAGGTTGCCGATAAGTCGCGTGCGGTGGCACAGGCGGATTATTTGCGTGAGACGCAAAAATCTTTTAGCGACGGGAACAGCAAGGGAGAGTTGTCTTCTTTCAAAGCGAAGTTCGAGGAAAAAGTTGCCGAGGCGCAATATACCAATGATCTTTTCGAGCGCATTCGGGTCACTGCTCCTGCGGATGGAATCGTGGTTTTTTCCGACCCGAACGATTGGGTGGGCAAGCCGGTACAAACAGGCGAGCGCATTGTGCAACTCGCCGATCCGCAGCATGTGCAAATTGCCATTAACTTACCTGTCGATGATGCGCTGAATCTCGAAACGGGAGCCAGGGTCAAGCTCTATCTGAACATTTCCCCGTTGGACACAGTGGTGGGCGAATTAACTCAGGCTAGCTACGAACCTGCGCCGGTAGCCGAAGGTTTTGTTGCCTATCGTCTTAGAGCCGATCTGGCTGCGGACGAAACTCCGCCGCGAATCGGCCTCAAGGGAACGGCAAAAATTTACGGCTCGTGGGCGCCGTTTATTTATCATATTCTGCGAAAACCTCTTTCTGCAACGAGACGGTATCTTGGGGTTTAATAGTATTTGCATTAAGTGCTGGAGCGTGCCACTGACCGCTATCGCCCGATAAATCGGCCTCCTACAGGGAGCGCTGTTGTAGGAGCTAGATTTATCTAGCGATTTGAGGCTATAACATTGCTCTGAGAGCGTAAATCTGTTCCTGATTAACCACGAAGTTATTGGACAACCAACCAACACCAATTGCGGACATCGCCAAATTTATTAGAACCCATGCAGCTTTCATCTCCCCTCGACCGTGTAACTCTTCCCGCACTGCGCGAGGACATCTCGCTGCAACCCGCCGCGCCCGGCAGGGACGGTGCGCCGCATTGGGATCTTTACGATCCGGTGCGGAACAGTTTTTTTCGCATTGGCTGGTTGGAATTTGAAATGCTTTCCCGCTGGCACGAGGGAATGCAGGCGGAAGATTTGTGTGCGGCGGTGGGGGCGGAGACACCGCTGACTATCGAGAAAGAGGATGTGGTTTCGCTGATCATGTTCTTGCAGAATAGCGAGCTGCTGCGGACGGCTTATGCCGGCCAGCGCGGGATGTTGCAGAAGATGTCGGCGAGACGCAAGCTTTCAGCTTGGCAATGGATGTTGCATCACTATTTGTTTATCCGCATTCCATTGCTTAAGCCGGAAGCTTTCTTGACGCGAACGCTGCCTTATCTTGAGTTTATTTTTCGTCCTTCATTTTTCTTGTGGGTGGGCGCGTTTTCGGTTATCGGGATTATTCGGGTGGTCGATCAGTGGGCCGAGTTTTCCAGAACATTTCTGTACTTTTTCTCCTGGGAGGGGATGGTTTATTACGGTCTGGCCTTGGCGCTGACGAAGTCTTTCCACGAAGCGGCGCATGCTTATACGGCCACGCGTTACGGGCTGCGGGTACCAACCATGGGTATTGCGTTCATGTTGCTGATGCCGCTTTTGTACACCGATACTTCCGAAGGTTGGAAACTTAAAACACGCAAAGCCAGGTTGGCTATAGATGGTGCCGGGGTGGTGGCGGAACTATGTTTGGCCGGAATGGCGGCTTTGTTGTGGAGCTTTTTGCCGGAAGGGCCGCTCAAGAGCGCGGCTTATGTGTTGGCTGCGGTAACGCTGGTTTCAACGCTGGGTATTAACCTGAATCCCTTTATGCGCTTCGATGGCTACTATTTGCTGATGGATGCTGTTGATGTTCCCAATTTGCAAAACAGAAGTTTTGCTTTTGGTCGTTGGCAATTGCGTCAGTGGCTGTTGGGTATGAAGGAAGAAATTCCCGAACCGGAATTTGAGTCCCGCAAAAATTTGCTGTTGCTATATGCGTATTCGACCTGGATTTACCGGCTGATTTTGTTCACCGGTATCGCGGTGGTAGTTTATTATTTTTTCTTCAAGGCCGCCGGGATTATTCTGTTCGCCGTCGAAATCGGCTGGTTTGTGGCGTTGCCGATTTGGAAGGAAATCAGCATATGGTGGTCGCAAAGGAATAAATGGCAGGGCAATGCGGTTGCGCGGCGTAGCGGTGTATTGGCGCTGATTTTATTGTTTATGCTGGCGTTGCCGTGGCGCACCGAGATTAGCGGGGAGGGCTATTGGCAGGCCGATCCTTATACACGTATCTATCCGCCGACTTCTGCAAGTCTGAGTAAGACGCTGGTCAGCGAGGGGCAGGCGGTGCATAAGGGAGATGTTCTCTTTGTGCTCGAATCGCCTTCTACCGATTGGCAACTCAATGCTGCACAGGAACGGATTACCGGTATCAAATCACAACTGGCCGGGACGGTAGATTCGGCCAGTTTGCTCGAAAAAAAGCTGGCACTGGAACAGCAATTGGCCGAGGCAGAGGCCGAACTCGCCTCGCATAGCGAAGACAATCACCGGCTGCAAATCGTTGCGCCGCACGAAGGTATCTTCCGCGATTTGGATAACGGGCTTTATCCGGGGGCATGGTTGGGGGTGAGCAGAATGCTCGGTTTGGTGGTGGGCAAAGAAGATGCTTACGCGCAAGTGTTCGTCAATGAATCCAATGTCGGCAGAATTTCAATAGGCGCACATGCAAAAATATTGACGCGCGCAACGGATGCCTCATCGTTTGCGGCGGTGGTGGTCGGCATAGATAAAACTGCGACTATTTCGTTACCTCAAGCAATGCTGGCCTCTCCTTACGGTGGCCCCATCGCGGCTCATGCGGGCCCGAAAGGTGAAATGACTGCACATGAGTCGCTTTATCGCGTTACGCTTAAAACCGAAGGGATGCCAAATACGCGACAACTGACTCCGGTCAGTGCGCGTATCGATTCCGAGCGTAGTAGTTTCCTGATGGATGTCTTCAGAAAGGTCACAGGGTTGTTTATTAAGGAAAGCGGTTTTTGATATTGAGTTTGCTGTAACAGACCTTTTTAAGTGCACGATTTTGGTCGCAACCCCATTTCGAAAAGGTGGAGTTGCTTGTATTTCACCCCATGATTATAGAAATAGCCCTGTTTTCCGCCTTTATTCGATCCTTATCAAAAGTCTCAAAATGTTACCTTAGCGTCAAGCCAGCGTATTGGCTATAACGCAAACGAGGTAGAACATGTCAGCTCAAAAGAAAATTCGTTTAGTGACCGATGAAAATCGTGCCGAATCTGAGGCCATCCAGGAAACACGTGGTCGTATGGAGGCCGAAATCGAGGCGCAACTTGCGGCGCAAGCCCGCACACGTGCCGAGGCACATGCGCGTGCCATTGCCAATGGCAAGGTGAGACAAGAAAACGAATTGGCTGAACAGATCGAATTGCGTAGTAAATCCGAATCACAATTGGTTGCCGAGGTGCAGTCGCGCTTGCAGTTGGAGCGCGAATTAACCGAGTCGGCCCATGCAAAATTGAAAGCAGAACAACTGTTGACTGAGGCTGTGGAAGCCAAGCTGGCAGTGGAAAGACGTGCACAAGCCGAGCTTGAGCAACGTTTGTCCGAAGAGCTGCACGTGAGCACAACTATCGAAGCGCGGGCCAATCTGGATCATGAGATGGCGCTGCTGGCGCAACAGAAAGCGCACAGCGAAGCTCAACTCGCGAAAGCATCAAAAGAAAAACTCAAGGCCGAAAAAGAAGTTCTGGCACTGGTGAATGCCAAGCTCATGGCCGAAAAAGCTGCGCTGGAAGCGAATCAGGCACGTTCCCGTGCCGAGACTGTGGCCACCTCTGAAACTCAGGCACGTGTTGCGGCAGCTCTTGAAGCGGAACGCATCGAACTGGCACGCGCAGAAGAAGAGCGCAAAGTTACCGAAAGCATTGAACTGCGTGCAAGAGCCGAACAGCAAGCTCAAGCCGAGGCCGGTGCCCGTGTTGCAGCCGAATTGCAATTGGCCGAAGTAGGGAAGGCCGCTATCCAGAAAGAACAAGAGAGCCGCATCGCGGTTGAACGCAAGTTGCAAGCCGAGCAGGTTATGCTGGAATTGTTGAATGAGCGTGTTGAGCACGAACAAACTGCGGCAAAAGAACGTGAAGCCGCAAATGTGTTGCTGAAAGAGGCAGAGGTTGAAGCACGCAATCATCTCGCCGCTGAAATGCAAACAAGACAAGCAGCAGAAGCCAAAGTGCAGGCAGAGCGCGATTTGACCGATGCGGCACGTATTCGCGCCGATGCGGAGATGCGTGCAGCACATGCTATTGAATTGCAACTTCAGGCAGAAGCCGATGCGATTCAAGCCGCTGAAAAGACCGCCGAAGTAGCGTTGTATGCGAAGCAACTGGCTGAAGAAAATGCCGCAATGGATGCCCAATTGTTGAAAGACGAACAATTGCTCATGCAAACAGAAATGCTTTCCGGTCAAGATGTTAGCAATCGGCTGGATGCGATTAATGAGCGCATCCAGTTGGCCGAAGAGCGCCGTAATTTATTGCTGGCAGAGTATATGGTTGAGGCAGAAAGATTGGAGGCCGATAGCGCGCTTACCAATGTTAGCCGTCAACGTGTCGAAGCCGAGCAAAGTGCGGCAGAAGCTGTGCAGCGTCGTATCGTTTTGGAAGAGGCCGCAGAACGTGCGGCAATAGAAAAAATTGCGTTGGAGAATAAAGCAGCTACGGATATTGCGTTACGCATGGATGCCGAGCTGCGTGCAATTGAAGCAGATAAGATTCGAGTCAATATTGAGCAGCGTGCTCAGGAAGCCGCCGCCGCCAGCTTGGTAGCCGCACAGGCAGCGATAGCAGTTGCTAAATCACGAGAAGATTATGAGCTGCGCGCTTTAAATATGAGCAAGATGCGTGTTGAAGCTGACGCGCGTGCTGCGAAGGCGGGCGAGGAAGCATTGCAGGCGGAATCTCGTGCGACCGTGTTGGCACGCCAACGTGTTGAAGCAGCGAAAAAAGCCAAAGAATTAGCCGAGGCAAGTGCCAAGGAAGAGTTGCAGCAGCTTGAAATTGAACAGCATAAAGTGATTGTGGAAACGCGCGCCAACAAAGTTATTGCAGAAAGATTGGAAGCCGAGCGTCGTCGTGTGGCTGAAACTGAAGCCCGCATTGCGATGGAGTTAAAAGAAGCCGAAGCGGCTCGCCAACTTAATATGGCGGAAATGCTGGCTAAGGAAGCTGCGAATGAAAAATTGCTCGCTTGCGAAGAAACCCTCAGCGCCATGATTGCTCGCGAAGAACTTGATCGTAAACTGACTGAAGTTGAGCGTTTGGATCTTCAGCGTCTCAATTCCGAGATAGAGACCGGTCAGCTTATAAGCAAATTGCGCAAAACCAGTTTTATCAGCCGAGTATCGCAGGTCGCCCTGGCCGCTTCGTTGGTATTTAGCTTGAATTTCATGCTGACCGGGGAAAATTCGGTTGCGGTTACCGCTAATGTTGCTCCGGTAGTTGTGGCGGATGCGGCGGTTATTAAGGCACCGGTTGCCCCTGTTGTGCTGACCAGCTTCAAGATGGCAACAGAATTGGGAAGCCTTAAGGTTTCGTCAGAACATGCGCAAATTTCGTCTGAGCATGCAAAAGATTTAGCAATAAATTAAGTATCGGCTTGGTTGCTAAAGCGGGGATAGTCATCCCCGCTTTTTTTTTGTGCGCCCGGCAGGGCGCAC
>PLYB01000170.1:0-11162 GCA_003151655.1 Gallionellaceae bacterium
ATGTTAAGTTAGCGCTTATGGGCCTTCGCCGGTATGACGGATTCTCGGCCCGATGGATTATTTGGGTTCATCGTTTCTTGCTCACCAGCGACGCAGCATCGAAATCAGCCAGATTCCGTGCCTTGCCTTTTGACGGGGCAGTCACCATGCCAGCGCATGCGGAAATACTGGTTGCATTGACTGGACGAGAGACCACCAGCCGCACCCCGTCCGGCTCCTCGATGATTTCCATCTGCGATCCGGCCATTAGACCAAGCCTGCGCCGAATGTCGGCAGGCAGCACGATCTGGCCTTTCGAAGAAACGGTCATGGTTGTCATGTTGATCTCATGAATTTGCTGATATGCATACTATAGCACGATGGCTTACCGAGTAAGACGTGAATTACAGCGTATCCGCAAATCATTAATCCTTGGGCGCTGTAAGCACAACTATTCCAATCCGCTCTTATGTCCACAGGCTCTGACGAATCCCAATGAGCGCAACCATCATCGCCTCATCTTCGTCGTCATAACTTTTTTCTATGATGTCCATCGCCTCCAGCAAGCGTTTTGTTTCAGCGCGTTCTTCGTCAGTTTTATCATTGAAGTGCATTGGCCATGAGTCCTCATCTTCATCCGAATGTTTCGCACGTTTGCTCTCACAGAATGCATTCCAGCCGGATTCGACATAAGGGTCTGGGCGATGCGGGCGAATGTTTTTCCACCAGTCATACAAGCGCTTTTGTTCCATTGCGGCGAGTGCTTGCGGAGTGAGTGTGCCGCATTTTGGGTCGGCCTTGTCCATCCATTCGTCGTCGAATTTTAGATTACTCTCCCATTCGAGATAATCCAGTCCAGCAGCCGGGCAACGCCATACTCCCCAGCGCAAGCAGCGCCAACCACCTCGCCACCACGGCAATTTGTATTGCGCACGCTTTTCATCGTCCCATATGCAATGCATCCATGCTTTTTCGACTTCAATAAAATCAACCAGCTCGATGAACATGCCTTGCAGCAGGCGATTATCAATTGAATGATATTCACCCGGTTTCAGCCCCGTTTTGATGTAATGCGTTTTGCTCACATAGCGATTAAACAAATAGTAACGGGCATCGCAAACTTTATCGTAAGGCCACCAAATAAAGTTTTGCGCTGCATTGAGGAATTCTTCATTGAACCAGTAAACGCCAGGATGATTTTTGCGCACATCCCGCCGCCATTCGGACCATTCTTCAGAAGTACCGCTGCGCATTTTTGGGCGTGCGCCGAACGTGGTAGAAACCCACTTGGCAAATTTGCTGCACGACCAGTAGTTAGCTCTTTGTGCCATTTATAATCCCTTGATTAGCCAGCATAGCGGGACAACAGCTTTACTCAGTTCTCGCCCTTTTTCAGCTTCTTCGGTTTCGCACCTGCCAGCTGTTTGAAGTTCTCCGACGAGATCACCGGCTTACCAGTCTGTTGCTCGATATCCTTGCGCGTCCTGCCCGCAACCGCGCCGCCATCTTTTGCGTCTTTCGTGAGCGGCTCCATCCCCTGAGAATCCCGATCCCGGTGCAGCTTTGTGGTGGTCGCCTCGGCAAGCATAGTGAGAATGAGTTCGATGTCGGTCATGTGGTCGCGCAGGTTCTCCCGAGCTAAAGACTTCACCTGCTTGTATTCGTCTACCTTGAGATCGAAAGCACCATGCATAATTTCATTCGTGAGGATAGCGAACTCCTTGCTGGATGCCGCGCCGCGATCTTTCCACTCATCGGTCAAATCTTGCCGCACCGCGATACCGCGCAAGCGTTTGTCGATCCACTCCTTCGGGTAACCCTTCTTTTCATAAAGATCCTGCATGCGCCCCATCGCTAGTTCGGGGTTCTCGATTTCCTTCACCCGCTCGTAGCCCACTTGCGCCAACCAGCGTTTGAAAGGTTCGGCCTTGGTGGATGGAATGGATTGGATGATGCGGAACAAGCCTTCTGTGTTGGCACAGTTAAGGCGCTGAATACCGCCCTCCGTCTCGATGCGAAGGGGGGTGACAATTTGTCCCCACCCTTGAGATAACTCACTGTCCCGTAGACGCATTTTCTTGATGTAATCGCTAGGATTAACACTATCGGTGAGAACGACCACCACATCGGCGACCGTAAACCACCACTCTTCGTTGTGCCAAGTACGACGGATTGCATTTTCCTGAAAAGCAACAGGGTGGTTTTCCGACTCGTTGGGTAACGCAGATTTTTTGCTCATGGTGTTTTTCTCCATGCTCTGCATTATTCCCAATCTAAGTTGTGGGAGTTTAAATGCAAAACGACAACCGCATCGTATAGAACGAACGTTCTTCCGTCAAGCAATTCAAGATGGGAATTAATCTGCTCGATCACAACGACAGCGCATCAAAATATCGCCCGTAATCCAATCAAAACTGAAGAGAAATATTGCGACTTTTGAACTATTATGCTTCAATTCGATCCGATGAAAACTGCTGAAATCGAAATTTACGGACATTGTGGTCGCTGTGGCGATAGAGAAGTTTTCATAGGGTTTGCCCCCGCATCTGTCCTATATAAAAGTAGCTTCCCTGACCTCTTGGACGAAAGCACTGGCAACGGATATCAGCGACGCTTTCATCGAGAGCATAGCTTGGAGTTCAAACGGTATATACAGCGGTCAGGCGCCAGCACCATCCCACTAACATTTAATATCCGTCCAGAATATTCCACAAGCTGGTCATTGCACCACATTGGTGACAAGTCTGGCATGTCGGTCTTAAAAATCAATACCGAGAATGGGCCAGTAATGGCTCAAGTAGATTGCCAGCATCGTTTAGGATATTTGCAGACCGACCCGTGCCGCACATAGCTATGGACTTTTTGAATGGGGTTTCCAGTCTAATCCAAGAATGTCCGCCTAACGCCATTTAAGTCAGACTTTAAAATGCCTATCAAGCTTGAGAACTTCATGGTAGCCATTCGGATATGAAAGCGTCAGTGATTCCCGGTCAAAAATGGGATCGGCTTTGTGGATAGCAGTATGATGATTTGGGCAGATTACCATCAGGTTGTCGTAATCGTTGTTCATCGAGAGTACAAACTGGATAACGTGGTGAACTTCGACAATTTTTTGATCGTATGGCTTTCCGAAGTTTTCTCCACAGATTTGGCATCGAAAGTCATAGAGCGTTTTCAAGTCTTCGCCAATCGAACGATCAAGCTTGCGAACTTTTGCCATTTGTGGACGCATTACTATTGAAGCAGATTCATCGCGACGAGCAAAATCCCCGTACCTTTCAAATTCCACTTCAGACATGCCTGCCAGCATGGTATTGGCCATGCGGAGTTCAGATTGCGTAATCGCCTCAACAACCAAAACATCTTGGCGTGCGGTTGTATATAGAACAAAATATTCCCTGCTATCTTCTGGCAGGCGTACCTTTCTTCTTTGCACCTGCTCACGTTCCTTTTTCAGATAAGCATAACTAGCTGGAAATAGTTGCTGGAGTTTCTGCGGAAGCCCGCTTTTTGCAGTGAAACGAATCTGCACCATGTCTGCGTGACGAGGGTACCTCTCTCGATCAAAGTTCTGGTTGATCAGCATTGCTTCGTATGGCTGACCATCTACCAGAAGTGTGATACCCCTGCCAACTCCCCGCTCATATTCATTGAGCAGATTCCTGAATATCATCTGGATACGAACCGGAATCGTCAACCCCTCGTGGAGCAGCGACCAATCTACTTCCTTGCGATAGATGTAGGATTCGTCAAGGCTCATAAAGAATACCAACCGCTTACATAATAGATTTCAGGAAACATCTTGATTTATTAATGCTCCCTCTGTCTTTGACAAAGATATCGATTTGCCTTGCCGGTGAATCTTGTCCAACCTTAATTGTAAAATTCCGGTCAGCGTTAAATTCTTTGAAGCCCAGTTTATATAGTAAGCTCCACACATCATCTTCTAGCTGCCGGTCCGCTGGCTTAGGCTTGGTTACGCGAACTGATTTCTTATTGTTTTTGGCTACAGACCAACCATCCTGTTCCTCACCCTGAACCTTCGTAGCAAGCGCATCATCATTGGCTGCGGAAACTGTTTTTTCGTCAACACTTTTTGATCTTGCGAGGTAGATAGTTTTTGCTTCATCCCCTGATACTAACCCGTCAGTAAAACTTCCCATTACTTCCCCTTTTACTCAGTATCACTAATTTTTATTTTTGGTTTACCACTGTTTTCAACAAACTAAAACGCCATGCAAGCAGCGAGATGCGGGAGTTTCGTTGTGCAAGTGGGGTGAACTGTAGGGAGTTCGCGGGGTGGTGTCAATGACGATGCAATGAGGATTACTTAATTTGCATCATTTTTTCTCCCACGGTGCAAAACCAATGGGGCGCTTTTTCTTGGGGTCGGAGGGTGTCATCAGTTGGTGGATGGCTTCAAATATTGCTTTGAATTTGATGTCGTAGTTCTTTTAAAGCGCAACCAACTTGCGCGACAGCTCGACGTTGGATGCAAGCATCTGCCGTAGCTGCACGAAGGCGCGCACTACCTGAACACTGGCTTCTATTGCACGTGGAGAGTTAAGCACGCTGGCCGCCATGATGGCGCCATGTTCGGTAAAAGCGTAAGGTGGATAGCGACGTCCTCCCCATCTTGAGGTGTCAATTTGCGACCTCAAACTCGTCGACTGAGAGTTGAAACATAAAATCTACCGGAAACCGAGCGTATTCCGCTTGACCGCACGGTTCAGCGCTTTGGTTTCCACCTCGTAGAGCGCGGCCAAATCATCATCCAGCATGACCCTCTGCCCGCGAATAAGAAATATCTGTGATTCAATTTGTTCTACAGATGTAATCAATGCCTTATTAGTCATCGCCACTCTCCTCGTCTATGGCATTCTACACACTCATCAACGAATTCAAGGCATTTGGGGCTTGACGCTCTCTGTCTGCAACCGCAAAAACACGACATATTCAGCCATCACATCCACTGCCACCACTTTCCCCTCTTGCAAAGCTGCCAGATGTTCTTGGGTCAGGGTCATGACTTCGCCTCCCCAGCGCTTACCAAAAGGCTGTGTGGTTTCTTCCACATCATAGGATTCATCGACGATGGCGAGGACGGGTGTGAGTGCAATCATTTCGATCTCCTTCTGCTTCAACAGGAATCTTGGTTCGTGGCGTGCCGAGGCGGGGCAATGACCCGCTATTTACAATCCGCGTGGGCAGATGAAGCCTGCCCACCCTACGCAAGCTGGGTCAATCGGGACAGGATCAGCATCATTGTTTCCTTCCTCGGTGCGAGGTGGTCACAAATTGTGACTACCCGTTAGTGAATTTCTTCACTTGAAGCTAAACCCCTAAACTGGCCGAAATAAAACCATCCAGATCGCCCTGTGTGTTGCCGATTTCATAGATTTGAGCGCAAGTGTATAGCATCCCGCCAGCATAGGCATAGCAGATCGTCTGGAACGAGTGGTGCTGTGCCATTGAGTTTGCCGTAAAATACCGGGCAACACGAGAGGCGCTAAAGTCCATGAGTAAAAAGAAACCTCAGGCAACGGAATCCAAACGGGCTGTTCTTGCCGCCTGCGCCAAGTCGTGCGAAGATAAAGTCTCAAAGGAAAAACAAGATGACGCCCAAACAGCTTCAACAACTCGATCAACGCCTGAACCAATGGCGGGCAAGCCACGCGGACGCGGAAAGCGTGCGGGCGGCGTATCGTCAGCAGGTGTTGAAATTCACGCTGAGTTCGATGGCCATGGAAAACGAGCCGGTCAGTCCACAACGGCTGGCACATCTGTTGAAACAACCCGCCCACTAGCCGCCACGCGCGAGTTGGCGACGGTTGCCGGTTCGCTTCCTTATCATGTGGTCGCCGAGCAACTTGCAGTAAACATTGCACATTGCCTCGACGCTCTGCTGGAAGAGCCCTCCGAAAAAATCCTCATCAGCCCGGAATGGATTTGCGGTATTCACCTCCGCATCGCAGGGGATTTGTTTCCGGAATGGGCGGGGCGATTCCGCATTGGGGATGTTCAGGTGGGTACACATCTGCCCCCGCCCGGTCATGAAGTTGCTATCCATATCAGGAATTTCTGTCTGGATTTGGAAGAACGTTTACGCCATTTACGCGGGGCGGAAAGTCTTTCTGCATTGCTGGCATGGGCGGACTGGCGCTTTCAATGGATACATCCGTTCAAGGATTTCAACGGACGGGTGGGGAGAATTTTACTTATCGCGCTGACATATAAACTCGCGCTCCCGCCGATTGATCCTGCCTCAGATGAAGCAGGCAAGACAGCCTATTTCGTCGAGTTACGCGCCGCCGATGCTGGCGACTTAGCTCCATTAACTGAACTGTGGCTAAAACGGTTGCGCGTGGTGAGGTAACTCCGTTTCAGCAAGAAATACATCGTGACTTAAACCCCTTGCTTTAAACTAGCCGAAATGAAACCATCGAGATCTCCATCCAACATACCCTGTGTGTTGCCGACTTCATAGTTGGTGCGCAAATCTTTGATGCGCGATTGATCGAGTACGTAGCTGCGAATCTGGTGTCCCCAGCCGATGTCGGTTTTGGAATCTTCCAGCGCTTGTTGTGCAGATTGGCGTTTGCGCAATTCGGCTTCGTACAAACGCGACTTCAACTTCACCATCGCTTCGGCGCGGTTGCGGTGTTGCGAGCGGTCACTCTGGCATTCCACAACGATATTAGTAGGGATATGAGTGATACGCACCGCCGAATCGGTCTTGTTGATGTGTTGGCCACCGGCACCGGAAGCGCGATAGGTGTCCACGCGCAGATCGGCGGGATTGATATCGACTTCGATGGAGTCATCCACTTCTGGGTAGACGAACACGCTGGAGAAAGACGTATGACGACGGTTACCCGAGTCGAACGGCGATTTGCGCACCAGTCGATGCACGCCGGACTCGGTACGCAAATGACCATAAGCATATTCGCCCGTCACCTTGATGGAAGCGCCTTTGATACCGGCAACTTCGCCGTCGGACTGCTCCATGATCTCAACTTGAAAACCTTTGCGCTCGCAGTAACGCAGATACATGCGCAGCAGCATCGCGCCCCAGTCCTGAGCTTCAGTGCCACCTGAACCGGCTTGAATATCGAGGAAGCAATTATTGGCATCGAGCTCGCCGGAAAACATGCGGCGAAACTNNACCACGCCTTCCAGCATCTTGCGCTCGCGGCCCAGTTCCTGCGCGCGTTTGGCGTCCTGCCAGATGGCGGGATCTTCGGCGAGTTCGGATACTTCGGTCAGGCGCTCCTGCTTGACATCGTAGTCAAAGATACCTCCGTAATTCGATGTTGCGGGTACGCAGATCTTGAATTTTGTTGGTAAGGGCGTTGAGTTGTTCGGCTTCCATAATGTTTGACGATTTTTTTAAGAGGCGGGATTATACATGTTGAAACAGGATAAAGCGTTTTGCACCTGCGCGGCTTTTACAAAAGCAGCAAGCCGATTGCTACTCCTGCCGCCATCGCACCGAATCCTTTGACGACGTGTTGGGCCAGATTTTTCCCGCCGATAAAAAAAAGCATGCCAAATTTGAAGGTCATGTTGGCGATGAAGGCAATCGCGATAGCCGATACCGCCTGATCGGCATTCAATTTATCGAGTGAGAATAGGCGCAGACTGGACAGGGTAATGGCATCCACATCGGTCAAGCCGGAAATCATAGCGACCATGTATAAACCGCTGCTGCCAGCGATATCACTGAGCCAAGCGGAGCACAGCAACACCACGGCATACAACAATCCGAAACCGAGCGCGGCATGAATCTCGGTCGGGTTTGCCGTTTCCGGCAACGGCAAATCGGATGTGGAGCGCAGCCTGTTCCAGTCGAACATGGTCACGACAAACCCAAACACCAGACCGATTGCCAACGGCGGCAAAAGTTTGCTCAGCACTGCGGGCGATACCACCGCGCTGACGACCGCAAGGCGCACCAGTACGACCTGGCTGGCGATCAGAATAACTACAGCAGAAAGTCGGCACATCGCCTCGTTGGTTTTACTGTGGCGGGCATACACCATGGTGGTCGCGGTGCTGGAAACCAGCCCCCCGAAAAAACCCAGCAACGGCGCGCCAAAGCGCTGCTTCGTCCAATGCAAAGCCACATAACCGGCCAGGCTCAGCCCAGAAATAAGCACCACCATCATCCACGCGTGGCGCGGATTAAAAGCGTTGTACGGGCCGAAGCTTTTATCCGGGAGGATGGGCAGAATGATGAAGCTCAGCACGCAAAATTGTAGAATAGAGACCAGATCGCGGCGCGTCATCCTTTGCGAAATCCCCTGCAGTTCCGGCTTAAAGTACAGCAGTATTGTCGTCGCGATCGCCAGCATAATGGCCAGCGTGGAAAATTCGTACCAGACTAAAGCACCGAGCACGTAGCACACCAGCAACGCGGCAACCGTCGTGGTGCCCGGATCGTTGTTCTCGGTAGGACTGTTGATATAGACCGAGACAATCATCGCCGCAACCGCCAGCATGCCAGCCCCCAACAACCAAGGGGAACCGCTCTTGCTGCCGAGCATGGCAACCAGCGTACCGAATACCGCGACCAATGCAAAAGTGCGCAGCCCGGCTTTGGCGGAGGGATTGCGTTCGCGCTCCAGACCGATGAGCAAGCCGATAGAAAGGCTGGTAAAAAATAAAGGCAGCGCTTCGATGCCGTTATTCGCTAGCAGAAATGATTCCATAGCGATGCTCCCCGTTAACGCGCTACTCGCATAGCAAGACTTTAGAGCGATTGCCAGTGCCGCACAATAAGCTGCACGCTGGCGCGTCCATTGTATTCATTGACACCCAGACTATACACCGCACGGATTTTTTCGGGCAGCGGATCGGTCGAGAAAAAATGCATGGCTTCCAAACTGGCCGATGCCGTGCCGAGGGTGAGTTTGAGGTGTTTTTCACCCACGATGCGCTGCGCCTGTACGCGAAAATCGCCTTGCAGCAGCGGCTCGGAAAAACCCTGCCCCCACACTTGTTGCTCCAGCACGTGTGCAACATCCAAGGAAAAATCACCCGGCTCCAATTCGCCATCGGTCTCGATCACTTTTTCCAAATCGTTGGGCGAAAGCAATGTTTGCGCGACGCTTTCAAACGCGCGCTGAAACTCATCGAAGTGTTCTTCGCTCAGGGTCAGCCCTGCCGCCATCGCGTGCCCACCGAATTTTTGCAGCACATGAGGGTGACGTTTAGCTACCAGATCGAGCGCATCGCGCAGATGCAGCCCTGAAATGCTGCGCCCGGAACCTTTTAACTCGCCACTCGACGCACGCGCGAATGCGATAACCGGGCGATGGAATTTATCCTTGAGGCGCGAAGCCAGAATGCCGATCACACCCTGATGCCAGGCTTCATCGAATAGCACCAGACTGAAGCCGTCTGCCGGGTCGGTCTGCTCCAGAGCGGCGAGCGCGGCCTCTTGCATGTCCGCCTCGATAGCTCGCCGCTCGCGATTCAGTTCATCCAGCTTGGCCGCGATCTCAGCGGCCTCAGCCGCGTCATCTGTCAGTAAGCAACGAATACCCAGCCCCATATCTTCCAAACGTCCTGCTGCATTCAAGCGCGGCCCCACCACAAAGCCAAGTTCATAGGCCGAAGTTTTCTGGGGTGACTTGCGGGCTATTTGCAGCAATGCTTCAATGCCCTTGCTGGCGCGTCCGGCGCGAATACGCTGCAAGCCTTGCTGTACCAAAATGCGATTGTTGTCATCCAGCTTTACCACATCCGCCACCGTGCCCAGAGCGACAAGGTCGAGCAGAGTGCCCAGATTCGGCTCTGGTTTTTCAGCAAATGCACCGCGCTCCCGCATCTCCGCCCTCAGTGCCATCAGTACATAGAACATCACACCCACCCCGGCCAGATTTTTGCTGGGGAAGGTGCAGCCGGGTTGATTTGGATTCACGATACACAGCGCATCCGGCAAGGTATCACCGGGCAGGTGGTGGTCGGTCACCAGCACTTGCATCCCCAGACGCTTGGCCTCGGCCACCCCTTCCACGCTGGAAATGCCGTTGTCCACCGTAAGAATAATGTCGGGGTGCAGTTGAGACACGTTACTGGTGGAGCTACTAGCCATTCGACTAGGCGAGCCAACTACGCTCGCCAAGTCGCTGGTTATGGCGAAGCCAGCCGTTTGCGGGAGCAACTGCCTTGCCGCGTTTCTCTCATCTAATGGTACTTTAGCCCCATATTGAAGCGGCACTTCGGCGGCTAAACGCACGATCTCCGGTGTCAAACCGTAGCCGTATTCAAAGCGATTCGGCACGATGAAATCCACCTGCGCACCGAGCGCGCTCAAGCCGCGCACCGCCACGGCACAGGCGGTCGCGCCGTCGGCATCATAGTCGGCCACCACCAGAATTTTTCTGTGCTGCGCAATGGCATCGGCCAGCAAACGTGCCATTTCAGCCGCATTTTTCAGCAGTGTGTGCGACAACAAACGCTTGATGTCGGTATCCAGTTGCTCCTTATTTTCGATACCGCGCGCCGCGTAAATACGCGCCAACAAAGGGGCGAATCCGGCGGCGGCAAGGTGTTGCGCTGTCGCTTCAGGGTAGCTGCGAGGAATGATTCTAGGCATGGTGTAGACGGATTTAGGCGAATATGGGGAGTGTACCAGAGGAAACAGTGACCTCGTTTTTTGCGGCAGCTTAAGGTAGAATTCGCGACACTTTTTAACACGAGCATAAATTACCGTGGCATTGATTGTTCAAAAATACGGCGGCACTTCTGTCGGCAGTCCGGAGCGCATCAAGAATGTTGCGCAGCGCGTGGCAAAATACAAGGCGCAAGGCCATCAGGTCGTAGTCGTGGTTTCCGCCATGAGCGGAGAGACCAACCGCCTGATCGCGCTAGCCAACCAAATCCAAACCACCCCTGATCCGCGCGAACTCGACGTGGTGATTTCCACCGGCGAGCAAGTAACCATCGGCCTGGTTGCCATGGCGCTAATGGAAATGGGCATGAAGGCCAAAAGTTACACCGGCGCACAGGTCAAAATTCATACCGATAGTGCGTTCACCAAGGCGCGCATTGCCAGCATCGACGAAGAAAATATCCGCACCGATCTGGCTAACGGCTACGTGGTCGTGGTGGCGGGCTTTCAGGGCATGGATGAAGCGGGCAACATCACCACGCTCGGACGCGGCGGTTCCGACACC
>PLYB01000170.1:11205-32312 GCA_003151655.1 Gallionellaceae bacterium
CGCTCGGTCGAATTCGCCGGCAAATACAAAGTCAAACTGCGTGTGCTTTCCAGCTTTGCTGAAGAAGGCGACGGCACACTGATCACTTTTGAGGAAAACGATAAAATGGAACAAGCCATCATTTCAGGTATCGCGTTCAACCGCGACGAAGCGAAAATTACTGTACGCGGCGTACCGGACAAGCCCGGCATCGCCTACCAGATTCTCGGCCCGGTAAGCGAAGCCAATGTTGACGTGGACATGATCATTCAGAACGTCGGCGTGGACGGCTCCACCGACTTTTCCTTTACCGTGCATCGCAACGAATTCAGCAAAGCGATGGACATTCTCAAGAATCAGGTGCAGCCGCACATCGGCGCACGCGATGTCATCGGCGACAACAAGACCGCCAAAGTTTCCGTGGTCGGTGTCGGCATGCGCTCGCACGTGGGCATCGCCAGCAAGATGTTCCGCACCCTGGCGGAAGAAGGCATCAACATCCAGATGATCTCCACCTCCGAGATCAAAATCTCCGTCGTCATCGACGAGAAATATCTGGAGTTGGCCGTGCGTATTCTGCACAAGGCTTTCGATCTGGATCAGGAAACGCTATAAGCTGATCCAAATTCAGCCCCGGCTTTATCGGGATCAAAAACAGCAATGAGTAGCTAACAGGCCATTAAATATGTGCCTAGCTATTCACCTTGCGACAGTAACAATAGACAAATTGTTGCACCGTACCAAACGGCGTATGGTGCGCTTCTTTTTCATGCTCGACCAACAAAAAAGCATCCCCGAATTCCGCGTGTAATGCTGCGGGTTGGTAACGCATTACTGGAAGTCCGCTGCATTTTTCCGGGCCATCTTCGGCAAAGGTGGCAACGATTACATGTCCACCGGGGCGAACGGCATGCATCACCCGCTCGACATAAGCATGTCGGTCCTCTGCATTAGTCAAAAAATGAAATACGGCCCGATCATGCCAGATGTCGAAGCGATGCAGGGGAAACTCCGCACGCGTAATGTCGCTCTCCATCCAATGCACCACATCGGCATGTTGACCTAAACGCTGCTTTGCGACAGCGAGTGCCGCCGCTGAAAGGTCAAGCACGCTCAGGTCGTCGTATCCTTCCGCGACCAGTTCATCAACCAATATCGATGCGCCGCCGCCCACATCAATAATGGCCGCGTGTTTACCGAGTCCGGTATTGTGGATTAGCCGTAGCGACTGATCGGCATGCTCCTGAAACCAGCTCACCGCGTCAGAGGACTTGCTAGAATATACCTGTTCCCAATGCTGCTTGTTATCCATGATGAATCTCTCCCATTAACTATTTTCAGTTCTGCGCGATCAGGTTATGGCAGCCGGAAGATTGCTGCAAAAATAAAGCACCGATTAGCCGATCAAGTTAACCGAGAGAACGATAGCAGATAATTTTCTTGGCAAATAGAGCCGCTAAAGTAGAATGAGCGAATAACTTATTTGAGCTAGCTCAGCATCCACCGCGTGACCAACCATATTCCATTATGTCCCCGATAATCACTGTCACTAATCTGGTCAAACAATACCCCGGTGTGCTCGCGGTGGACGGAATTAATCTTACCATCCCCAAAGGCATTTGTTTTGGTTTACTTGGCCCGAACGGTGCCGGTAAAACGACCACCATTGAACTACTCGAAGGCATTTATCAGCCAACCAGCGGCGTGATTCTTTATAAAGGGGAGCCTCTCGGAACGCGTTATCGCGAAGAAGTTGGTATCCAGTTTCAGCACACTGCGCTACAGGATTTTCTGACAGTTCGCGAAACCCTTAAGTTTTTTGAACAACTATATCAGCAAACACTCAGCATTCCCGAAATAATCGAGCTATGTTCGCTCACCGACATTTTAGACCGCGACACGCGCAAATTATCAGGCGGCCAACGTCAACGATTGCTGTTGGCTTTGGCACTGGTCAACGATCCCGAGCTCATTTTTCTGGATGAACCCACGACCGGGTTAGACCCGCAAGCACGCCGCCATTTTTGGGAGTTGGTCAAGCTGGTCAAGTCGCGCAACAAGACCATTGTATTAACCACGCATTACATGGAAGAGGCTTATGCCTTATGCGATGAAATCGCCATTATGGACAAAGGGCGCATCGTCTCTCAAGGCACGCCGATGCAATTGCTGGCGGAGAATTTTGGCGATGTGGTGCTGCAAATTCCGGCCGCTGATTCAATAAACAAATTAGCCGCGTTGGGAATTCAGGCGGTAGAGACGGGAGATTTTCTGGAGATACGAACCAATCATCTGCACCAGACCCTGCAACAACTGCTGGAACATGGAATCAATCTTGATCAGTTGCGCATTCGTGCCTGGACGCTGGAAGATCTGTTTATCAATGTGACCGGAAAGAAGGCGGCAGCATGAAAAAATTTCTGGCTGTATTACATGCGCGCAATATGGAATTTTTGCGGGATCGCTCCGCTCTGGCATGGAATCTGGCCATGCCATTCTTATTGGTGTTCGGGCTGGCTTTCACTTTTTCCGGCGGCAATAAAGACATTTACAAAATCGGCATCGTGGGTGGCATGGACAGAATGGTCAGCGTCGCGCCCAAGTTGCAATCCACGCAATATCTCGAATTCATCACTTACGACGATCTGAACAAGGGAATCGCTAAAGTTAAACACCATCAAATGGACATGCTGATCGATGTCAGTGGCACGCCGAAATACTGGGTTAATTCATCTTCGCCCAACGGCTATTTACTGGAGCGCGTCATCCGGGGGACGGAAGGAAATCAATTTGAGCGTCAGACAGTCGAGGGCGCGGAGATTCGCTATGTTGACTGGTTTTTACCCGGCATTCTGGGAATGAACATGATGTTCGCCTGCCTCTTTGGTGTTGGCTTTGTGATCGTGCGCTATCGCAAGAATGGTTTTCTTAAACGACTGAAAGCCACACCGTTGGGCGCATTTCAATTTCTGTTTGCGCAACTGATCTCCCGCTTGCTGTTAGTCATGGTAATCACCACGATTGTTTATGCCGGATGCAATCTCTTCATCAAATTTAATATGCAGGGTTCGTATTGGGATTTGTTACTCATAACCACCTTGGGCGCGATGAGTTTGATCTCCATCGGCCTGTTGATCGCAGCACGTACCGCCAGTGAAGAATTTGCCGGTGGCATACTCAACTTAATGACTTGGCCGATGATGTTGCTGTCGGGGGCATGGTTTTCATTGGAAGGTGCTGCACCTTGGGTGCAAAATGTGGCGCAAATTTTTCCGCTGACCCACATGATTTCTGCCACGAGGGTGATCATGAATGAAGGTGCGACACTTTCGCAGGTGATGCCGGATGTTTGGATACTCGCCACAACAAGCGTCATTATTCTAGCTATCGGGGCGTATATATTTAAGTGGGAATAACTTCTGAAAGAATACCGAGGACAATCATGAAAACGATTTTGATTACCGGCGCAAACCGTGGCATTGGACTGGAATTTGTCCGGCAATTTGCTGAAGACGGTTGGCGTGTTTTGGCTTGTTGCCGCCATCCTGATAAATCTGACGCGCTGAATAAGTTGGCGGCGCAACATCCCGATCGGGTAAAAATTCATGTGCTGGATGTGGCAAGCCATGCGCAGATTGAGCGCTTGGCGCAAATCCTGTCAGAAGAAACTATTGACCTGCTCATCAATAATGCAGGCATTTACCCCGCATCCGATGCGGGCGGGTTTGGACATACCAATTATGCGGAATGGATGTCTGCCTTCAGCATCAACACCATGGCTCCGCTTAAAATGGCGGAGGCATTCGTCAAACAAATCATTCGCGGCAGACAAAAACTAATCGTCACCATTTCCAGTCAAATGGGCAGCATTGAGGACAATAGCAGCGGGGGAAATTACCTTTATCGCTCCAGTAAAACAGCTGCCAACATGGTGGTAAAAAGCATTGCAGTTGATCTGAGCAAGCAAGGAATTACCGCCGTGGTTTTGCATCCGGGCTGGGTCAAGACCGATATGGGCGGGCCAAACGCAATGATTGCGGTAGCGCAAAGTGTAGCGGGAATGCGGCAAGTGATTAGTGGGCTCAGCCTGACGGACTCCGGGAAGTTCTTTGCTTATAACGGTCAGGTAATTCCTTGGTAAAGGGATATGGGTGATGAGTAAAGGGTGAATGGGGAAGGGAGAAGGGTAAAACCCTCGCGCCCACTATTCGGAGAGGCGGTTTTACCCTTCCCCCTTCTCCCTTTCCCCCTTCGTAATAATATCTTACAGCAGTTTTTTCCGAGCTAAAATCGCGAGCCGTGCTAAAATCCAAAAGTCCGTCGCCATGCGTAGATTTAATGCGTTGCACACATCTATTTACCGCTTTAGACAAAAAAATAAGACACCAACAAAGGATAACGTGATGCACAAGTCAGCGGGATTCATTTTTAAAAGAAATTTGGCATTCTTGTTTTTGCTACTATTCTTGGCTTCGTCAAACGCCAATGCAGAGGGAAAAGGCGAGGACTCTTACATAGCACTGGAGCCTTTTACAGTTAATCTGGTAGGCCTTCATCAAGTGCTTCAGATAGCAATCACACTAAAGCCAGCCAAACCCGACATGGCTGAAAAAATCAAAGCGTATGTTCCGGCCATCCGGAATGAGATCATTTTGCTGTTAAGCGAAAAGACACCTGAAGAAATACAAAGCGCGGAAGGCAAGAAAAAACTGATTGTTGAAACCCGCAAGGCGGCCAATAAAGCGCTTGGGTTAACGGCTAAAGACGGCATTTCAGAGGCGTTGTTTGTGTCCATCATCGTTCAATAACGTTTTGGATTTTATATTCCGGCAGAAAGTCTCTCTGTCGTAGTCGCGGTGGTAAAATCTCAACCAACTAGCCACCGTCATCGATATGTCGTCTCCTTCATTTATTCACCTCCGCATTCATAGCGAATATTCCATCGCTGACGGTATTGTGCGCATCGGTGAAGCCGTTGCGGCAGCCAAGCGTGATGCGATGCCCGCACTGGCGCTGACCGATCTGTCCAATGTGTTCGGACTGGTTAAGTTTTACAAAGAAGCGCGCGGAGCGGGCATCAAGCCCATCGTTGGTTGTGATGTGTTTGTGACCAATGATGCCGCGCGTGACCAGCCTTTCCGCTTGCTGTTGTTATGCCAATCCAATACCGGATATCTGCGTTTGTGCGAACTGCTTACCCGCGCCTATCTGGAAAATCAGGATCGAGGCCGTCCCGAGATTCGCAAAGAATGGCTCAAGGAAAAATCGGATGGACTGATCGCTTTATCCGGTGCGCACATGGGTGAAGTCGGTATGGCCTTGTTGAATGGCAATGCCGCCAGTGCCCGTCACCTTGCACACGAATGGGCAGGCATTTTCCCCGGACGTTTCTATATGGAAGTGCAACGCACCGGTTTTGCGCGCGAGGAAATGCATCTGCGCGAAACAGTGAAACTGGCGGCAGAACTTGCTTTGCCCGTGGTCGCCACGCATCCGGTACAATTTCTCAGCATCGACGATTTCAAAGCGCACGAAGCGCGCGTCTGTATCGCCGAAGGTTATGTGCTGAATGACAAACGCCGTGTGCGGGCATTCACTGCGCAGCAGTATTTTAAAACCCAAGCCGAGATGACGGCGCTGTTTGCCGACTTGCCGGAAGCGCTGCAAAACAGCGTGGAGATCGCCAAGCGTTGCAACCTCACGCTGAAATTGGGCAAGCCGCACCTGCCCGATTTCCCGACCCCGAACGGCGAGACGCTGGACGATTTTCTACGCCTCGAATCGGAGCGCGGCTTGCAGGAACGCATGCTTCACCTATATCCGGACGAAGCCGTGCGTGCCGCGAAGATGACCGAATACACCGAACGTCTGGCGTTCGAGGTCGAAGTTATCAATAAGATGGAGTTCCCCGGCTACTTCCTCATCGTGGCCGACTTCATTCGCTGGGCGAAACAATATCGCGATTCAAAATTCCCCAATGGTGTACCGGTCGGGCCGGGGCGCGGTTCCGGTGCGGGTTCGCTGGTGGCATACAGCCTTGGCATCACCGATCTCGACCCATTGCGTTACGAATTGCTGTTCGAGCGCTTCCTAAATCCGGAACGCGTATCCATGCCCGACTTCGACGTGGACTTCTGCCAGGACGGGCGCGAACTGGTGATCCAGTATGTGCGCCGACAATACGGCGAGGCCTGCGTTTCGCAGATCGCCACCTTCGGCACCATGGCCTCCAAGGCGGTGATACGCGATGTCGGGCGTGTGATGGACTTTCCCTACGGCCTGTGCGACCGCCTTTCCAAGCTGGTGCCGCTGGAAGGTGTCAAACCGGTCTCGCTGAAAAAAGCGCGCGAAATGGAACCGGAATTCAATGCGATTATCAACAGCGAAGAAGGCGTGGATGAATTGCTCGAACTGGGCGAGCGTCTGGAAGACTTGACCCGCAACGTCGGTATGCATGCCGGTGGCGTGTTGATCGCGCCGGGGCGACTCACCGATTTTTGTCCGCTGTATTGCGCCGAGGGCGGCAATGAAGGCGACGAAAAGAAATCGATTAGCCAGTTCGATAAAGACGATGTGGAAGCCGTCGGCTTGGTCAAGTTCGACTTTCTCGGGCTGCGTACGCTGACGATCATCGATTGGGCGGTACGCTATGTGCGCGTGTTGCACGAGAAGACTTCCCTCACCCCCAGCCCCTCTCCCGCAAGCGGGCGAGGGGAGCCTTTCGCGATAGAAGCCATTCCTCTCGACGATAAGCGCACCTACGATCTGCTGAAGCGCGCCAATACCAGCGCGGTGTTCCAGCTTGAGTCGCAGGGCATGAAAAAGCTCATCGACAAGTTGAAGCCGGATACGTTTGAAGACATCATCGCGCTGGTGGCGCTGTATCGTCCCGGGCCGTTGGAATCCGGCATGGTGGAAGACTTTATCGCGCGCAAGCACGGCAAAGCCAAGGCAGATTATTACTTTCCCGAGCTTGAGTTTTCTCTTAAACCAACCTACGGCGTGATCGTCTATCAAGAGCAGGTGATGCAAATTTCGCAGATCATCGGCGGTTATACCTTGGGCGGCGCGGACATGTTGCGGCGCGCGATGGGTAAGAAAAATCCGGAGGAGATGGCCAAGCATCGCGATATTTTTGTGGGCGGCGCGGCCAAACTCAACTTTGACGTAGTTAAGGCTACGCGCCTGTTCGACTTGATGGAGATGTTCGCCGGTTACGGCTTCAACAAATCCCACTCCGCTGCTTACGCGCTGGTGTCGTATCAAACGGCTTACCTCAAAGCGCATTATCCCGCCGCGTTCATGGCCTCCACCATGTCGTCGGATATGGACAACACCGACAAGGTGCATAATTTCTACGTCGACACGCTGGAGCAGAATGTCACGGTATTGCCGCCGGACATCAATAGTTCGGAATATCGTTTTGCGCCTGTGGACGAAAAGACGGTGGCCTACGGCTTGGGGGCAGTCAAAGGCACGGGCGAGAATGCGATCAGCAATATTGTCGCGGCGCGCCAATCCGGCCCATTCTTGAACCTGTTCGATTTCTGTCATCGGGTGGATAACCGCATCGTAAATCGGCGCGCAGTCGAAGCATTGATCCGCGCCGGAGCATTTGATTCGATCAATGATCACCGCGCACAGATGCTGGCGACACTGGATGTGGCACTCGGTAGCGCGGATCAAAAAACGCGCTCGATCAATCAAAACAGTTTGTTTGACGAAGATGTCGGCATCACTATGCCGGTGGAGATGGCGAACGTGGCGCGCTGGAGTTTGCGCGAACAATTGCAAAATGAAAAGATCAGCTTGGGTTTCTATCTCAGCGGTCATCCTTATCAGGAATTCGCCGAGGAGCTGGCAAATTTCGTGAAAATGCGTTTGAGCGAGGTGACACCGCCGAGCGCGCCGCAAAATGGTCCCGGTCGGCGCGCAGCAGGAAAAGAAGTGTTGTTGGCGGGCATGGTCGCCGAAGTGCGTATTCAGCAAACACGGCGTGGCCGCATGGCAATCATCAAACTCGAAGATGGTAGTGCGCAACTTGAAGTTACCGCTTTCAACGAACTCTACGAAGCCCGCCGTACTTGGATACGCGAAGGTGAATTGCTGGTGGTAAAAGGCAAAGCCAGTTTCGACGAGTATTCGGGCAGCATGCGCGTCACGGCGGAGGAAGTGTTCAATCTGGCAGAGGCCCGCGCAGCATCAGCCAAGCGTTTGGAAATCACGTGCTCGATCAATGCGCCGATTCGCATTCCCCAGTTAACCGAGATATTGAAGGACTGGTGCGGCGGTCAGTGTCCGGTGATACTACGCTACTCCAATCTTATCGCCAGCGCCCCGCTACGTCTGGGGGAGGCATGGCAAGTGAGCTTGCCCGATATACTGATCAACGACCTAAAGCAACTGCTCGGTGCTGACAAAGTACGCATCGTGTATGGCAACGATTAGCCGACTTGTGCCCTGCCCCTCCTCGTCCCCCTGCAAGGGGGCAAAGTTTCAGGTGTTACAAAGTACTAGTATTTCGCTAAACCCATTTATATGCCAAACTAGCGCTAGCGAACAT
Organism: Gallionellaceae bacterium; assembly: GCA_003151655.1. Taxonomy (GTDB): domain Bacteria; phylum Pseudomonadota; class Gammaproteobacteria; order Burkholderiales; family Gallionellaceae; genus PALSA-1006. The sequence goes on from PLYB01000170.1 coordinate 19,748, forward strand.
TCTCCTGCACCGGGCTCATTAAAGAATGACTAAGGAAAAACGGAAAATTCAAGGGTATCCCGTCCTGATTATCGGAGCCGGACGTGGCGGGTCAGCCTTGCTTGAGATGTTCATGACGGACAGATTGGTTGAAGTTCTCGCCATAGTGGATTCCAATCCTGCCGCACCCGGCATCAAGATGGCACAAAGCTACGGCATCCCTACCTACACCGATGCCAGCGATGCGCTCCAAGCCTGCAAAGACTACCCTGACTGTATTGTGTACAACTTATCCCATGATGAGGCAATCACTGCTCAGGCGATAAAAATTTTCGGGGCAGACAAACGGGTGGCCAGCGGCCCCGAAGTTCACCTGTTTTGGCAGATGGTCACTAATCTGAAGCAGATCAAAGGAGAGCTTGAAAAAAGTCAGAATCAGTTGCAAGCCATAATTCACAACGCGATGGATGGCATTATCACCATCAATGAGGTGGGAGAAATTCAAGGATTCAACCCCGCCGCCGAGCAAATATTCGGCTATGCCCAGAAGGAAGTATTAGGCAAAAATTTGAATATATTGATGCCCGAGCCATGTCAAAGTGAGCACGATTCCTACCTCAACAATTACAAAGAAACCGGTAAGGCAAAAATCATCGGCATACGCGGGCGCGAAGTAGTTGCCGTTCGAAAAAATGGCGATCAATTCCCTATGGAATTATCGGCTTCGGAAATGATATTGGGCGGTCAGCGCTACTTCGTCGGCATCGTCCGGGATATTACCGAACGCAAACTGACGGAAGAAAAAATAGCGCATTTGGCGCACTATGATTATTTAACCGACCTACCGAACCGTTCTTTGCTGCTGGACAATCTCGAACACTCAATCTCGCTGGCCAAACGCAATCACTACAAAATTGCCGTTTTATTTCTCGATCTTGATGGATTCAAAAAGGTCAACGATACGCTGGGGCACGATGCGGGAGATTCTTTATTACGCAAGGTTTCCAAAAGACTCAAAAAATCAATCCGGGATTCGGATTCGGTAGCCCGGGTGGGCGGCGACGAGTTCATCTTTGTGCTCAACGAAATCGGATCGGATGACAATGCCGCCATCGCGGCAAATAAAATAATTGCCACACTGTCAAAGTCATTCGAATTAAAAGGGCAACAATGCAATGTGGGTGGCAGCATTGGCATCTCCATTTATCCCGAAGCCGCCCAAGACCCTAAAACGCTGGTAAAGCAAGCGGACGACGCCATGTATCTGGCAAAACAAAGCGGAAAAAATACTTATAAGTTTTATCGGGACGTGTTATCCAAAAAAGTGACGGGATAAGGGTTAATGGGGAAGGGAGAAGGGTAAAACCGCCTCTCCGAATAAAAGGAGCGAGGGTTTTACCCTTCCCCATTCACCCTTCTCTCTTCCCCGCAATCCCTTACCGTATCTTCACCGTCCCGCAAACCACATCCCCATTCTGTGCCCGATGGCGTAAGGCATGGTCGATCAGCACCAGTGCCAGCATCGCTTCGGCAATGGGCGTGGCGCGGATGCCGACGCAGGGGTCATGGCGACCTTCGGTCGAAACTTTCACCGGGTTACCCGACTTATCTATTGAATTGCGTTCGATGCGAATACTGGAAGTAGGTTTGATGGCATAGCGGGCAACGATGTCTTGCCCGGTAGAGATGCCGCCGAGAATGCCGCCTGCGTTGTTGGACAAAAATCCCTGAGGGGTGAGTTCGTCGCCGTGTTCGCTGCCTTTTTGCGTGACGCAATCAAAGCCAGCGCCAATCTCCACACCCTTCACTGCGTTGATGCCCATCAGCGCGTGGGCGATGTCGGCATCCAATCTATCAAATACCGGCTCGCCCCAACCCACGGGAACATTGTGCGCCACCACCGCGAGTTTCGCGCCGATGGAATCGCCGGATTTACGCAATGTGTCCATATACTCTTCCAGCCGCGCCACATAGCTCGCATCGGCGACAAAGAAGCTGTTGCCTTGCGCGTGCACGTCATCCCAGCTTTTAAACGGGACTTCAATTTCTCCCAGTTGCGTGAGGTAGCCGCGCACGGTCACGCCGTAACGCTCGTTCAGCCATTTTTTGGCGATAGCGCCTGCCGCCACGCGCCCTGCGGTTTCGCGAGCCGAAGCGCGACCGCCGCCGCGATGATCGCGGATGCCGTATTTCTGCCAGTAAGTGTAGTCGGCGTGACCGGGGCGAAACGTCTCGGCGATGCTGCCGTAATCTTTGCTGCGCTGGTCTTCGTTGCGAATGAGCAAGGCGATTGGAGTACCGGTAGTCTTACCCTCGAACACGCCGGAGAGAATCTCCACCGTATCCGATTCGCGCCGTTGCGTAACATGACGCGAAGTGCCGGGCTTGCGCAAATCGAGTTCGGGCTGAATATCAGCCTCGCTCAACACCAGCCCCGGAGGGCAACCATCAACGATGCAACCTATCGCCGCGCCGTGCGACTCGCCGAAAGAAGTAACGGTAAAGAGTGTGCCGAAAGTGTTCCCAGACATAATGTCGTCTCGCTTAATTGATGGGGTGAGTTTAACATAGCAAACCAAACCACTCCCAGCCTCCCCTTGTCAGGGGAGGAGTCCGTGCACTAGCTCCCTCCCTGACAAGGGAGGGCTGGGGTGGGTTAAGGTTGTTAACCCACAACGTCAAAACCATGTTCATCGATACCCACTGCCATCTTGACGCAACCGAATTCGAAGGCGCGCAAGCCAGCGTCATCCGTAGCGCTCAAACTGTCGGCGTGAGCCGCATCGTCGTGCCCTCTGTATCGCGCAACAATTTCGACAGCGTGCGCGAACTCTGCCAACAATACCCGAATTGCTCCCCCGCCTATGGCATCCATCCGATGTATGTAGACGATGCGACACCGGGCGATTTGGCGGTGCTGCGCGAATACCTCAAACAACACCAAGCCGTTGCCATTGGCGAGATCGGCTTGGATTTTTTCATCCAGCATTATGACCGCGCTCGTCAGGAACATTTCTTTATCGAGCAATTGCAACTTGCGCGCGAATTCGATTTGCCCGTGTTATTGCACCTGCGCCGAGCGCAAGACACGGCTCTTAAACACCTGCGCCAGATCAACGGACGCGGGGGCCATTCGACTGGGCTCATGACAGGCATTGCACACGCATTTAACGGCAGCCGCCAGCAAGCGGATGAATTTATCAAGCTCGGCTTCAAACTCGGCTTCGGCGGTGCAATGACTTACCCGCGCGCCACCAAATTGCGCGAACTCGCCGCAACTTTACCGTTGGACAGCATCGTGCTGGAAACCGACGCGCCGGATATTCCGCCGGACTTTCTGGAGCGAGGCTTGCCCAATGAGCCGCAATATATAGCCAGAATCGCGCAGACCTTGGCAGAGTTGAGAGGCCTATCGCTGGAAGAAGTGGCAAGGGTGACGACGGCGAATGCGCTGAGCGTGCTGCCGGGGTTGAAATAAAGGTGGTGGTTGTGCCATATTTCTTCCCTCATCCCCAGCCCTTCCCCCCGAGGGGGAAGGGAGCCCAGTCCCCTCTCCCTCGGGGAGAGGGTTAGGGTGAGGGTGCGTTATAATCCCCCCATGCCAAACACTACCCAACCCCAATTCACCCGCTCCCACATCCTGCTCGGAGACGCGGGCATCCAGAAGCTCAAGTCGAAGCACATTTTCATCGCAGGTCTTGGCGGTGTCGGTTCTTATTGCGCGGAGGCGATGGCGCGTGCGGGTATTGGCCGCATCACGCTGCTCGACCACGACAAAGTGGTGGTGAGTAACATCAACCGCCAATTGCCCGCCCTGCTTTCCACCGTGGGGCAATCCAAAGCCGAGTTGATGCGCGCGCGCATCGCCGACATCAACCCCGAATGCCAAGTCACCTTGCTGTACGACTTTCTCACCATCGACAACGTGAATGATCTTGTCCCTGCAGATGTGGATTACGTGATGGACTGCATCGACTCGTTGTCGTGCAAAGTGGCGCTGGTAGTGGAAAGCTACAAACGCGGCCTGAAAGTCGCTTCCAGCATGGGCGCAGGCAATCGCATCGACCCGTCGCGTATCAAAATCGCCGACATCAGCAAAACCATCATGTGCCCGCTGGCGCGCGAAATGCGCAAAAGATTGCGCAACGAAGAAGTCTATAAAGGGGTACTCACCGTATTTTCCGACGAATACCCGAGCGCCCCGCTGCCGCCCGAACCAACCGGACGAGGTCGCCCCCGTGCGGTGAACGGCACCATCAGCTATATGCCACCGTTATTCGGATTTACTTTGGCAGGGGCAGTAATTCAGCGCTTATTGGTTTGCTAATGACGGTTTTAATGGATTATCTTGATTGAATGTTTTGGGCATGCCGCGCTGTCTATCAAATTTTTGCGAACCGCATATTCAACAAGATGATCGAATACCGCCACTACAAATAAAGATTCTTCGAATAGCAGATTGAGCTTTGCCAATTGCTCGCGGCTTTCTTCCGGGTAGTTATGCGCAAATTTATTTCTTAGAACGGCGGCAGTTCCAAATTCCTCTGCCGATTTAATCGCCCCCAGTTTTTCCATTAACAGGGTTTTGTCCCGATTCGATTTGTCACTCAAATCTTCTTGCTCGGCTATGGCGATGCCTCTGAATATCTGATCCTGCATCATCGAGACGCATTGTGAGTAGCGCAAAATAAAAGCATCCACCGACTCTTTGTGACCCTCGGTCAATAGGCTTAATGAACCAACACTCAGTGGAAATAAAGTACGGGTTTTATTGATGGAATAAACCAGGCTGCCCATGCGTTCCGAACAAGCGGAGAAACTTTTCTTGAGTATATTATTTTCAAGCGAATTCATAGAAGACTTCCATTCCTTGCTATTTCATGGATAGGCATCTCTCCGTCTTCCGGAGTTTTTACCAAGAGATCAACCTTAACATCACATTTTGACGACAGTCTGTATTGCAGCCGTAAACGTTCCTTTAAATTCATTAAACGAGATGTCTCGAAAAAAATATCAATATCGCCACCGCGCATGGAATCCACCGTCCGGGAGCCAAATAGACGAATTGCCCCAGCCGGATCAATCTCGCGTAACAAAGAACAAATACTATTTTTTTCCGTTTCTGACAGTCGCATACCCACATCCTTATTCAGAATTCATTATTTACGGAGATCATCATGCGGGATTCAATCACGGCGACAACATTAAACATAATCAAGGGGAATAGCAACCGGCAGAGGCCGTCCCCGCGCGGTGAACGGAACTATAAGTTATATGCCGCCGTTATTTGGATTTACCTTGGCCGGGGCGGTGATTCAACGATTATTGGTTTGCTAATAACGTTTAAATCATTTAGTCTCACTTGTCACGAAGGAGGTAATTATGAGCGCAATTGCATTTTCACAGCTTAGAAAAAATCTCGGTGAAATCATCGAACGTGTTCACGACAACGAAGAGGCGATCACTGTTACGCGGGCGGATGGCAAGAATGTTGTAATCATTCCAGAATCGGAGTGGGAATCACGTAACGACACTGCATATCTCCTGAGTTCGCCGGAAAACGCGAAGCGGTTGTTAAACGCAAAGAAACAGGTTGAAGCCGAAATTGAGCGCCGCAAAAAACAAGCGGCTTGATTTATTCTTCACCGATCAGGCGAACGAGGATTACGACTGGTGGGCTGCGGAAAACCCAAAACTGCTAAAGCGCATTGACGACCTGATTGACAATTGCCGCGATACGCCATTTTCGGGAATCGGCAAACCCGAGCCTCTAAAATTCGAATTGTCAGGGCAATGGTCGCGCCGCATCAACTAAGGAACATCGTCTGGTATACCAAGTCGAAGCCGGAACGCTTTTCGTTCTCTCCTGCCGGTATCACTACTAAAACAAAAAATCCATTGGCTCATGCGATTGCGGCTATGCCAACATAAATAGGAAAGGGACGGCTTTCACCTGTCTCAATGCGCTCTGCCAGCACACGCAAAGCAAGTGCCTCAGCTTTTTCGATAGTGTAATGTAACGCAAAGATTTATCCACTTCATTAATAAGGTTATTTATTGGATTGTTGCATTTCTGCAACAATCCAATAAATGCTCAACCATTCGCTTGACACCCCCCTGATGCGTTAGTAGTCTTCGCCTGCGTAGCTGTAGGGGGTCTCGGCTATAGCAGTATTTAAACTAACATTTCATCGAGGAGAAACAATGAAAAAGGTAGCTCTCACATTGGCCAGCATCGCAGCAATTACTGCGTTCGCTCCAGAAGCTTCTGCGCTTCCAGTTTTTGCACGTCAAACAGGTATGGCCTGCTCTGCATGTCACTTCCAGCATTTCCCGTTGCTGAATGGCTTTGGCCGTTCGTTTAAGGCAAATGCATTCACTATGGTGGGTGCGCAAGGAATGGTTGAAGGCGAAGGTCTGTCGATTCCTGATCGTTTGAACTTTGCAGGTTTGGCATCTACATACTACAGCTCTCAATCTGGCGACCCAGCTTCTCCAACAATCGGCGTTCCATCTTCCGGCGGCGAATTGTCATTATTCTACGGCGGTAAAGTTTCCGACAACGCAGGTTTCCTGTCTGAGTTGGGTGCGATTGGTGCTGCGACAACTAACGCTGCCAAGCTGGTAATACTGTATCCGGTCGGCGATATGCGTGCCGGATTGGCAACTTATAGCGGTGGTCAAGGTGCTGGTTATGGCTTGGAATACCTGAATACTGGCGCAGTGGATGCGCATAAGATGATGGGCTTTCCTGGCATTCATGGAAATGCCGCTTATGCCGCACGTTATATGGGCGTGATCGGTAGTGCGACTGGTGCGAGTGCCATTGTTGACGGCAACTGGGGTATGGCGAGTGCAGGTGTTTGGGCTCCTGCCGGTCCAGGCACGTCTGCTTCCGTTAGTCAGTTGGGGTTGACCTATGGTCGTCTCGTTGGTACGTTTGATTTGGCTGGTTGGGATTCCGCTGTTGGTATTCAAACCTTCGGTGGTGGCTACACAGCCCCAGCAAATACGGTTACTATGCAAAGTGGTACCACACCTGCGGCCTACGTAAACGGCGTTCCTGCTTATACATTCTATAATGTGACCATTGTAGACGCTCAGATGCAAGGCGAAATTGCTGGGATGTCCACAGGTTTCTATGCAGAGTATGCATCGGCACCAGCGGGTACCACGGGTACAGTAAATTCAGGCGCAGCTGCAGGTTCTACGCTCTTTGGTGGTGCAACATCAATAGCCAACCTCGGAGCAACATCGCTCAACTTGTCAACAACAATTGAAGTTGTTAAGGGTGCAACAATTCAGGCTGCGGCTCGTTTTGCTACTCTGACTGACAGCAATACTGTTGTAGCAGGCACCACCAACTTTACCGGTACAGATAATGCAATAATGATCGGTGCAACTTATCAGTTGGCGCAAAACCTGAACTTGGGTGCGAACTACACCATGCAATCTGGTACAGCATGGGACGCTTACAAGACAACTAATAATGCTGATGCAGTTGGCAAGACACAAGGTACCGTTTCTTTGTACGCACTGTTCTAATATCAAACTTGCGTAAGACGGGTTAAGGCCTAGCCAGAACCTGTTAAACAAAAGTGATGTAACACAAACAAGGGAGACTTCGGTCTCCCTTGTTTTTTGTGCTGGTGTTGATGAAGACTTGCTATACTGTCCGCATTGAATAGCAGGAGGCTAACATGAGTACTGTTACATTTGACACGCTGAAATTTGTAGAAAAACTCGAAAAAGCTGGCTTGCCACGCGCTCAGGCATCTGCGATTGTCGAGGCGCAGAAGGACGCATTTTCTGAGGCACTGGAAAATCAGCTTGCCAGCCGCCAAGATATTGTTAAGCTCGAAAAACAAATCGAAAAAACTGAAAGCTTGTTGCGGCTGGATATGGCCGACCTTCGAAAAGAACAAGCGGTTCAGCGCTGGATGCTGACGATTACTGTTGGCGGCATCGTTGCTTTAATTGCCAAGGCTTTTTTTCAGGTTTAGTCCGATAGAATTGGACTATTGTGAACTGGAGGCTTGATATGGCTACTGATCATATTGTTTTAATCGTTATTGGAGTGCTGGGTGTAATCGGCGGTTTGTTTTTGCTTTCTGAGGCAAAAGCATATCGTGCCCGACACAATGCAGGAGCAAAACATCCAAATGATACAAAACACGCGTAATGATGACCACCTATCAAGAAGCATCTGATGAACGTGAGTTCCTCACGAAAGATGTCTTAGTAACCAAACTGGTTGAGTTGAAGTACGATTTACTGAAATGGATAAATGGATAATAGGTCTTGCGTTGGCGCAGTTTGTCGTTTTAGCCGCAATACTTTTAAAGCTGCCGCACTGAATAGACAAAACCGAATTTTACTGAGCGGAGTCTTGTGATGTCTCTTGCTTTGAATGAACCGCTTGTTATAGCGCAGGGTAAAGCCATGTAGGGTGGGCAAACGGCTTTATCGTTAGCCCACGCGGTGCGAAATGTGGAAATCAGCGTGGGCACAGAAGTGTGCCCACCCTACTTACTGTTAAACAAAATAAAAGCAACACAAACAAGGGAGACTTCGGTCTCCCTTGTTTTTTTATGTTCGAAAAGAGTAAATTTGTGAAACTGTACAGTACTTGAACCCATGAACAAAGGATGTACCATGCCAAGAATCAGTATAGTATTTGTTTTGACCTATCAAGTGGGGTAAGATAGTACGCACTATGGCAAATATCCTCGCCTTCAAAAAACCAACCGACAATCAACCGATTGACGTTGAGGTGACATACGGTGACGGAATGTTCACCGCTATATGCGATACGCTGCATTTGGTGACAGAAGCCGATAGCTTTGAGGCTTTGACTGAGCGCGTGTGGAAGTTGGCTCCGGATATGATTGAAACTAACGAGCTGGGGATAGACCCTGATTCCTTGTGCCTAAATTTCAAGTTTGTGCAATCCGCTCACGATCACCGCTTGGCTATGTGATCGGTGGGCAGCGGCTATTATGCGCAGTTGCGGAAGATTTTGCTGGAGCAGGGCTGTTCTTTCGTACGACAAGGAAAAGGAAGCCATGAGATTTGGCAAAGCCCAATCACGCAATGTCGATTCCCTGTTGCAACCAGTATCGTTTCCAGAAATACGGCTAACGCGATCCTGAAACAGGCTGGGCTGAATATTAAACTCTAGTCAAACGAAAGTGATGTAGCAAACAAGGGATACTTCGCTATCCCTTGTTTTTTGTGCGAGTAAAAGCAGCAACAGGTAAAATCGCGCCCCATGAAACTCGCACTATCTCTTTCCGCACAACGCCGTCTGGCGCGTGTGCAACAACTCACCGAAATTGAATATCCCGCCGACTTGCCGGTGGTGGCACGGCGCGAAGAGTTGGCTGAGGCTATCGAAAAGCATCAGGTCATCATCGTGTGTGGCGAGACGGGCTCGGGCAAAACCACTCAGATCCCGAAGATATGCTTGAGTCTGGGACGCGGTGTGCTGGGCGTAATCGGGCATACCCAACCCAGACGCGTGGCGGCACGCTCGGTGGCAGCACGCATCGCGCAAGAGCTGAAATCCGAACTCGGCGGGCTGGTCGGCTACAAAGTACGTTTCAATGACAAAGTATCGCCCGACACCTGTATCAAACTGATGACCGACGGCATCCTGCTGGCCGAGATACACCATGATCCGCTGCTGAAGAATTACGACACAATCATTATCGACGAAGCGCATGAGCGCTCGCTGAATATCGATTTTTTGCTGGGCTACTTCAAGCAAATTTTGCCAAGACGGCCTGATTTGAAATTGATTATTACTTCGGCGACATTGGATGCGGAAAGGTTTGCGAAGCATTTTGCGGGGGGCAATCACCCTCACCCCAACCCTGATGGAACTACTAGCCATTCGACTAGGCTGCCCAGAAACGGCAGCCAAGTCGCTGGTTATCCCCCGGTAGGAGAGGGAGTCGGTGGTGAGGTGTTGCAACAGCGCGTGCAACCAGGTGCCGCGCTGCTGTTCCGGCGTGATGCGTAAAACATGTTTTCCGGCCGGGAACGGGCGCAGCAATGCGGCATCCACGTTCACTGGTGATTTTTTCTGCTCGGCTACAACGCTGCCCGCCGCAGCCAGCAGCGGATTTGCGGTCGGCTCCACTACATGCGCGATTCGCCCATACCAGGAAGTCTCTGCGGGTTCGCCGTTGCCGCTGACCAGCAGCGCCTGTTTGGCGCGTGTCATTGCGACGTAAAGCAGATTCATTTCTTCGCGCCGCGCATAGGCCTCATCCGTTTCGAAGTAAGGCGCGCGCTTCGTGCCGCGTCCCTTCTTGTCGCTGAACAGCGAGAAATGCGCCGGGCGCGGCGCGTTGGGCTGCCAGTCGAGCAGCACGCCGTAGCTATCGACTTTGCGTTGCGTGTCGTTGGCATCCAGCAGCCACACGATGGGCGCTTCCAGCCCTTTGGCTTCGTGCACGGTGTAGATGCGCAGCGCATTGCCGACCTCGCCCACCTTGCCCTCGTCCGGCGATTCATTTTCCGCCGCGCGCAACTCACGCAGCTCGGCGAGAAAGCGCGGCAGGCTGGGATAGCGCCCTGCATCCACGTTGAGCGCAATTTCCATGAAGGCTTGCAGATTGGCGCGCACTGTTTCATGCAGCTCGACAGGCAATGCCGCCGCATAGCGATGCAGCAAATCGCCTTCGAAATAAATACGGTCGAGCAGGTCATGCACTGGCAGTTTGTCGGCGAATTGCAGCCAGTTTTTCAGAAGAAAGGCGGCGCGTTGCAGTTGCGGCGAGGATGCGCTGTCTTGAGCAATGCGTTGTAGCCTTGTCCACCAGCTTTCAGGTGCAAGGTTCAAGGTGCAAGGCTCAAGAAAACCCCTTATCCCTTGTCCATTGTCCCTTGCTCCTGCTATTGACATCAAATCTTTATCCGAACAAGCAAACAGCGGCGAACGCAGTGCCTGCGCCAGTTCGAGATCGGCGAATGGGGTAATCAGAAAAGTCAGCAGCGCCTGAATATCTTCTGCTTCCAGCGTGTCGAGCAGCCCGCCGCGCCGCGAAGTCAAAAATGGAATATGGCGCGCGCGCAAAGCATGTTCGTACACGCGCAGATGGGTGCGCTTGCGCACCAGTACCATGATGTCGCCGTATTCGGCGCGGCGCAGTGCGCCATCTTCTTGCACGCTCCAGTTTGCCACGATGTTAGCGATGTGCGCAGCGAATTGCTCGGCTTCAATTTCGCGCGCGCCGCTTTCATTTTCTTCACGCGGGGTAGTGAGCGGATTGCGCAGACCCTCTCTCGTTTGCGAGACAAGCTGCTCTGTTGTTGCGGCGAGAGGCAGCACCTCGACATGGCCAGGCAAGTCCTGATGGTGGGCAAGGTGTTCCTCGAAGTCCACGAAGCCGTCAGGATGTCCTACAAATACGCTATTCACTGCGCCCAGCACCGCCGGAGAATTCCGTCGCGTCATGTTCTGCGTGAGGTAATGCGCGCCGAATTCCAGTTGCAGGAACTCGCGCACCACGCCGAACAAGCGCGCGTCGGCGCGGCGGAAGCGGTAGATGGACTGCTTTGGATCGCCCACCACAAACACGGTGGGCCGCGAGTCTACTGCTGCGGCAGCGGAGAACCACGATTGCAGTATCTGCCACTGCAACGGGTTGGTGTCNNTGCCATTCCAGATCGGTGAAGTCCATCTGCTGCGAGCGCAGTTTCAATTCCTGATAGTGTTCCAGCAGCGCAGCGCCGCAATGCAGCGCTGCTTCGCTCATGCGCAGGACTGTGCGTTCGGTCAGTGCATCGCGCACGGCTTGCAAACTGGTTTGCAGCGAATTACGGGGGAGCAGGAAAGCATCCTCATTCTGTTTAGTCGTCGGCTTAAAAGGACTACCAATCCGTGGTTCGCTCTTTTGAGTGAACAGCAACGGCCACAACATTGTGAAACGCTCTTCAGGTTTTGAGTCAGTCCACGCCTTCTCAAGCTCGTTCGCTTTTGCTTTCTGAGGCTCGGTTCCGTTGCAGGCTAGTTGAGCAACAAACGCGAACAGCATCTCCTCATTACTGCCACGAGCTCCCCAGTCCATCGCTGGATCGAACTCAATATCCACTTCAAATTCGTTGCGCAACTGTTCCACTGCCCACGCCACGGCATCTTCCTGCCCACTGGTGTATGCCCACCACTCGGCACGCTTGTGTGCAAAATTTTCCAGCAGCACATGCGTGCTGTGTAGTCCATATTCGGCAAACAGCCACTGCATGAATTGCGCGGCTTCACCATCGGGTACGGCGCGCAGACTGTCGGCGAATGCCTGCCACGCCTCATCACGCAACGCCGATGTGCGCTCCAGCAATTGCATGCCGACAGGCACCCCGGCATTCAGCGGCGCGCGCTGAATGATCTGCATGAACCAGCCGTGAAAGGTGCTGATGGNNCGTTCGCGCAGGAATTGGCGCACCGTATCGTCGTCCTGCACCGCGAGCAGATGCAGCCACTCGTGCAATCGCGCCTGCATCTCCTGCGCGGCCTTGCGCGTGAAAGTGATGGCGAGTATCTCGCCGGGTTTCACGCCATCCAGCAGCAGGCGCACGATGC